>VAZF01000257.1 GCA_005888425.1 Alphaproteobacteria bacterium | reverse complement strand
ACCGGCAGCCGGTTCCCCTGGCCGGTGCACGGCCATGTGCTGGCGAGCTACGGCGTCGCGGCTGACGGGACGCACAATGACGGGATCAACATCGCGGCCTCGCGCGGCACCCCGATCAAATCGGTCGAGAGCGGCATCGTCGCTTATGTCGGCAACGAATTGCGCGGCTACGGCAATCTCGTGCTGATCAAGCACACGAATGGCTGGATCTCGGCTTACGCGCATTGCGATGAGGTGCTCGTCCGCAAGGGCGACCCGGTCTACAAAGGGCAGACAATCGCGAAAGTCGGAGCGACCGGCGGCGTCACCGAGCCGCAACTCCATTTCGAATTGCGCCAAGGGAAGCGCCCGGTCGACCCGCGCGGCTTTCTCGACCCCGCCCCCAGCGCGTAGGGCGAAAAGCGAAACGCATTTCGCCACACTCCGGTCCGGACCGGCGGATTACAGGGCGCTAATCCGCCCCTACGGTAAACGGCAAATGGATGGCTTGCCCCCCAACCCTCCCCCGCCAGCGGGGGAGGGAGTCTGAGGCGCAGCCGAGGACGGGTGGGGGCTTTCTACCCTCTCGGTGGTCAGCCTGTCGGTTTGCCGAGGCGGCCGGCGAGATCCTGGATGAACTGCCAGGCGACGCGGCCGGAGCGCGCGCCGCGCGTAATCGACCATTCATTGGCTTCGGCCTTGAGCTGATCCTCCGGCAGGTGGAGGCCGAAATGCCGGGCATAGCCACGCACGATCGCCTGGTAGGTGTCCTGGTCGACATTGTGGAAGCCGAGCCACAGCCCGAAACGGTCGGACAGCGACACCTTCTCCTCGACGGCTTCGGCCGGGTTGATCGCCGTCGAGCGCTCGTTGTCGATCATGTCGCGCGCCATCAAATGGCGCCGGTTGGACGTCGCGTACAGCACGACATTGCCCGGCCGCCCCTCGATCCCGCCTTCAAGCACCGCTTTCAGCGATTTGTAGCTCGTGTCGTTCTGGTCGAACGACAGATCGTCGCAGAAGAGGAGGCAGCGGCGCGGGCTGCCGCGCACCAGCGACAACAGGCGCGGCAGGCTCGGGATGTCCTCGCGGTGGATCTCGATCAAGGCCAGCGCGTGCGGCCTCTCGTCGTTGATCGCGGCATGCACCGCCTTGACGAGTGCGCTCTTGCCGGTGCCGCGCGCGCCCCATAGCAACACGTTATTGGCCGGCAGCCCGGCCGCGAAGCGCTTGGTATTATCGAGCAGGATGTCGCGCACCCGGTCGATGCCGCGCAACAGCCCGAGCGCGACCCGGTTGACGACCGGAATCGGCTCGAGCCATTCCCGCTCGGCGTGCCAGATAAAGGCGTCGGCCCCATCGAGATCGTTGACCGCGGTGGCCGCCGGCGCGAGGCGTTCGAGGGCATCGGCGATGCGGTAGAGGAGCGGGCCGAGATCGGCCTCGGGTTTGGTCTTCACGCGCGGACGCTAACACAGCCGCTTCTGGCGCGAAAACGCGCCATTTGTCCGAGGATTGCCCTTTTTCAGGGCATCGCGTAGGAATGCGCCCGAGGGCCCGGTTTCCCCGCCACGTTTGCCGCATAAGAGCGTCGCGAGTGCTTGTTTGCGCTGCCGCGATGCGCCATTTCGAGGTCCATGCCGATGCTCATCTCCCCGGCCTACGCCCAAGGGACAGGCCTTCTCGACCAGAGCGCGCTGGTGCAGTTCCTGCCGCTCGTGCTGATCTTTGTCGTGTTCTATTTTCTGCTGATCCGGCCGCAGCAGAAAAAGCAGAAGGACCAACGCGCAATGCTCGGGGCGCTGCGCCGCGGCGACCGGGTGGTGACCGGCGGGGGGATTCTCGGCACCGTGTCGAAGGTGGTCAGCCCGGAGGAGGTCGAAGTCGACATTGCTTCGGGCGTGCGCGTGCGGATCGTGCGCAGCACGATCACCAGCGTGCTGGCGAAACCAGACCCGGCCGCGGCGCGCGAAGCGGCCAAGGAGAAGGAAGGGGCCAAAGCCGACAAGGCGTGAGCGGCCAAGGCTGAGCTAGGGGCCGCTTCGGGGCATTGAACGCATGCTGTATTTCGCCAACTGGAAAGTTCTGTTGATCTGCGGGGCCTGCCTGCTCGGCGTGTTGCTGAGCCTGCCGAACCTGTTCACCCCCGCGCAGCTCAGCTATCTGCCGCATTTCATCCCGAAAAAGCAGGTCGCGCTCGGCCTCGACCTGCGCGGCGGCTCCTATCTCCTGCTTCACGTCGATGTCGATGCGGCGCAGCGCGAGCGCCTCAACTCGATTACCGACAGCGTCCGCAATACATTGCGCGACGCCCATATCGGATATACCGGCCTCAATGTCGAAGGCGACGCGATCACCTTTACGATCCGCGACACCGACCGCATCGAGGAGGCGAAACGCGCTCTCGCCAAGGACGACCCGGACCTCGTCGTCGAAATTGCGCCGGATGGCACCGGCACGATGAAGTTCAGCACGGTCGCGACCGAGACGCGCCGCCGCCAGGCCGTCGAGCAATCGATCGAGATCATCCGCCGCCGCATCGACGAGACCGGCACAAAAGAGCCGACGATCCAGCGCGAAGGGCAGGACCGCATCCTCGTCCAGCTGCCCGGCGTCGACAACCCGGAGCGCGTCAAGCAGCTGCTCGGGCGCACCGCGAAGCTGACATTTCAGCTCGTGGACCAGAGTGTCACCGTAGAAGATGCTCGGCGGGGCCGGCTGCCGCCGGGCGACGAGATCCTGCCGGGAGTGGAGGAGGGCCGGGCACGCGGCAGCAGCGGCGCCGGATCTTATGTCGTCCGCAAGCGCATTATGGTCGGTGGCGACACGCTGACCGACGCGCAGGCGACGTTCCAGAACAACGAGCCGGTCGTCAGCTTCAAATTCGACTCGGTCGGCGCCAAGAAATTCGGCGATGCGACGCGCGAGAATGTCGGAAAGCCCTTTGCGATCGTCCTCGACAACAAGGTGATCAGCGCGCCGGTCATTCGCGAGCCGATCCTCGGCGGCAGCGGCATCATCTCCGGCAGCTTTACGGTCCAGTCGGCGAGCGATCTGGCGCTCTTGTTGCGGGCCGGCGCGCTCCCGGCTCCCATTCAGATCCTGGAGGAGCGCACGGTCGGGGCCGAGCTTGGCGCCGACTCGATCCATGCCGGTACCGTGGCGAGCATCGTCGGCGTCGCCCTCGTCATCATCTTCATGGTGCTGTTCTATGGGCTGTTCGGCGTCTTTGCCGATATCGCGCTGTTCTTCAATCTGTGCCTGATGATGGCGGCCTTGTCGCTGCTTGGCGCAACGCTGACCTTGCCGGGCATCGCCGGCATCGCGCTGACGATGGGCATGGCGGTCGACGCCAATGTCTTGATCTACGAGCGCATCAAGGAGGAGTTGCGCAGCGGGCGCACGGTGCTCTCCTCGCTCGAAGCCGGCTTTACGCGCGCCTTCGGCACGATCCTCGACAGCCATGTGACAACGCTCGTCGCCGGCATCCTCCTCTACTGGCTGGGGTCCGGACCCGTGAAGGGCTTTGCCGTGACCTTGAGCATCGGCGTCTTGACCTCCCTGTTCTCGGCGATCCTCGTGACCCGGCTGCAGATCGTCACCTGGTTGCGCCGCTACAAACCAAAGGCAATCCCTCTGTGATGCGACCGCTCATTGTCATTCGGCGGGTGCCGAAGATCGACTTCATGCGATGGCACCTGCTCGGCTTCCTTTTGTCCGGGCTGTTGTCGATCGCGACGATCGCGGTATTCCTGACGGCCGGCCTCAATTACGGCATCGATTTCACCGGCGGCACCCTGATCGAAGTACGGGTGACGGGCGGGCCCGCGGATCTGGCGGCCATGCGCTCGAAGCTCGATGCGCTGCATATCGGCGAGCCTTCGCTGCAGGGCTATGTCGATAAGACGACCGCCGAGTGCGCGTCTACGCCACCTTCTTGCGTGCTCATTCGCTTGCCGGAGCAGCCGGGCGGCGACGCCGCGCAGCAGAAGGTCGTGCAGCAGGTGCGCGACGCGCTTGGTTCCGGCGTCGAGTATCGGCGCACCGAAGTC
The DNA here is from genome assembly GCA_005888425.1 of Alphaproteobacteria bacterium. Classification (GTDB taxonomy): domain Bacteria; phylum Pseudomonadota; class Alphaproteobacteria; order ATCC43930; family CGMCC-115725; genus DATARH01. The sequence continues at coordinate 1,190 of VAZF01000257.1, read as the reverse complement.
GTCGGGCCCAGCGTGGGCAGCGAGTTGATCCGCGCCGGCGTGCTGGCGACCGTCCTCGCGCTCGGCGCGATCATGGTCTATGTCTGGTTCCGGTTCGAATGGCAATTCGGCGTCGGCGCGACGCTGGCGACCTTGCACGACGTCATTACGACGGTCGGCCTCTTCGCGATCTTTCAGCTCGACTTCAACCTGACGACGCTGGCGGCGATCCTGACGATCGCCGGCTATTCAATCAATGATACGGTCGTCATTTACGATCGCGTGCGCGAGTCGATGCGCAAATACCGCACGATGCCGTTCCGTGATCTGATCAATCTCGCACTCAACGAGACGCTGTCGCGCACGATCCTGACGGTCGCGACCACCGCCTTGGCGGTGTTGGCGCTCCTCTTCCTTGGCGGCGAGGTGTTGCGCGGCTTTAGCATCGCGATGCTGTGGGGCATCGTCATCGGCACCTATTCCTCGCTCTTTATCGCCGCGCCGCTGCTCTATTACGTGCAGCCGAACCGGCGCACGATCGCCCGCACCGCCGAGACCGAGGAAGCCGGCGCGGAGCGGGCTTCGCGCTGACGGCCACGGGACTGGCGGCAACGGAAAACTAACCGCCATGGAACTGGTTGCGGTTAGCCCGGCAGGGCGGCAGATCATTGAGCGCTATGCGGCGAGCGGGTTCCGCGTCAGCGGCGTGGTTTACCAAGGTCCGGTGCTGGTGTTTCCTGACCGCACCGTGCGATGGGCGGAGGCGGCGCTGACCGCCGAAAGCCTTGCGCCGGTCGTCGAACATGGCGGGATCGAGCTGCTGCTGCTCGGGGTTGGGCGGCGCATGGTGCCCGTCGCGGCGAGCCTGCGCGCCTCGTTAAAGGCCGGGGGTGTCGCGCTCGAGGTCATGGATACCGGCGCGGCCTGCCGCACCTACAATCTATTGCTCGCGGAGGACCGCCGCGTCGCAGCGGCATTGCTGCCGCCCGCCTAGGCAAACCGCACAGAACGGGTCGCTGCTGGCACGCTCTTTGCCTCTACCACGGGCAGAAAGGAGGCGGCTCGGTCATGGCGGCGGACGGCGGCGCAGCCTTTGGCATCGTCGGGATTGGCCATAATGGCGGGCCGCCGCTCGACCGCGGCGCCGGCTGGCGGCAGTTCTGTTGGAAAAAGGCGCATGCGCGCGCCTGGAAGACACCGCCGCGCGAGAT
>VAZF01000787.1 GCA_005888425.1 Alphaproteobacteria bacterium | reverse complement strand
TCCCGGCAATCCGGGGATGAATACTGAGCGCCGCGGCCATCACTGAAGGCTGGCTCAACCCGTCGCCGATCTCGGCGAAAGCGATCGGCAGAAACAAGGCCCAGACGCTGAACCCGCCCGAGAGGTAACAGAGCGTCACGACCCCGGCACCGCCCAGCGCCACGGCGCGGCCGGCGATCAGCAGCCGCAAACTGCCGACGCGTAGCGCGAACCTCGCCGCCGCAGCATTGCCGAGCATGTAGGTCGCCATCGGGAACAGGATCATGAGCCCGTAGGTGCTGGGCGGCTCGCCAAGCGCGTCGGTGACGAGATAGGGCGCGCTTGCGATGAACGTAAACCATGACGCGCTGGTGCAGGCGCTGCACAGCGCAAATCCGCCAAACCCCGGCGAGCGCAGCAGGAGCGCGTAAGAGCGCGCCATGCCGGCAACGTCGAGCGATGCCGGGTGCCGGTTGGTCTCGGCGAGCCGTATGACGGTCGCGGCGAACACGACCGCGCCGAGCGCGCCGAGCAGGACGAAAATGGCGCGCCAGTCGAACCACTCGGCGAGGTAGGCGCCGAGAGCCGGCGAGATCGCCGGCGCCAGCGTCATCGCCATCATGACGAGCGCCAAGCCGCGCGCCGCCATCTCCCGGTCGTAGACGTCGCGGATGATCGCCCGGCTCAGGACGATGCCGGCGCAAGCGCCGAGCGCCTGCAGCAGCCGCCCGACGATCAGGGCCGCGAGCGACCATGCGCTGGCGCACAGCACCGTCCCGGCGAGAAACAGTCCGAGTCCGGCGATCAGGACCGGCCGGCGGCCGAAGCGGTCCGACACCGGTCCGT
>VAZF01000256.1 GCA_005888425.1 Alphaproteobacteria bacterium | reverse complement strand
TTCTTTCTCGGCACCAATCGCGGTAAGCGCGCGGTCGTCCTAGACCTGAAGCAGCCGGAAGGGCTCGCGGTATTGCATCGCATGATCGAGAGCGCCGATGTGCTGGTCGAGAATTTCCGTCCGTCGGTGCCGGCGCGGCTCGGCATCGACTACCCGCGCCTCAAGAAGATCAACGCGCGCCTCGTTTATGCCGGGCTGACCGGTTATGGCGACGAGGGGCCGCTCAGCGAGAAGGGTGGCTTCGACCAGGTGCTGCAGTGCCTCACCGGCATGGCGGTGTTCCAGGGCGGCGGGCTCGACAAGCCGCAACTCGTGCTCGGCTCGGTGCTGGATTATTTCACCTCGGCGCTCCTCGCCTATGGCGTCGCGGCCGCCCTGTTTCATCGCGAGAGGAGCGGCGAGGGCCAGTATCTGAGCCTGTCATTGCTGCGCAGCGCGCTGACGATCCAGGCTGGCCGTTTTGTCTGGGCGGAGAGCGAGGGCCGCGACGTCGCGCGCGATTCCGGGACGGGTGGCTTAACCGGCATCCACCCGACCAAAGACGGCGCGCTCTACATCTCCGTCCACTCCAACCATTTCTGGGCCGCGCTGTGCGAATTGATCGGGCGGCCGGAGCTCGCCAAGGATCCGCGCTGTGTTTCGATGCGCAGCCGCGCCGAACACGCCGCCGATCTGGTCCCGGAACTGCGCGCGACATTGGCAGAGCGCAGCGCGCGCGAATGGGAAGAGATTTTCGGCGAGCGAGTGCCCTGCGCGGCGGTGCGGCGGATCGAGGACATGTTCGATCACCCGCAGGTTCTGGCCGAAGAGCTCGTCACGACGCTCGACCATCCCGTTGTCGGGCATTACCGCACGATGACAAAGCCGATCAAGCTTAGCGACACGCCGGGACCAGAACCGAGCGCCGCGCCAATATTCGCACAGCACACAGACGAAGTGCTCACCGGATACGGCTACTCGGCCGACGAGATTGTCGCGTTCCGCGAGCGCGGCGTCGTGACATAGCTCTCTCCGTGATCCGCCAATAACGGGGCAATGGGCGCGCCAATTGCTCGCCCTCAACGCGCTCCGGGGCGCGAAGCCGCGCACAGCCCCAACAGGCTGTGGGATCAGGCGCGCTTGGCGGGGATGCGGCTCAGGAAGGAGTGAACGAGGTCGACAAAACCGGTGATCTCGATCGGCGTCGGCATGTAGGCGTCGCAGCCGCTCTCGCGCAGCTCATTTTTATCGGCAAAGGGGCCGTAAGCCGAAGTCACGATGATCGGGATGTTCCGCGTCGCGTCCTCCGCCTTCAAGGTGCGCGTCGCTTCCAACCCGGACATGCCCGGCAGCCGCACATCCATAATGATCAGATCAGGCTCTTCTGCGCGCGCCAATTTCAGCCCGTCATCCGCATTGCCAGCCTTCAGCACCTCGTGGCCCTGCGACTCGAGCAGCGCGCCGAACAGCGCGGAGTCGAGATGATTGTCCTCGACGATCAGGACGCGCTTTTTTCTCGGCTTCCAGCGGTCGGCCCCGCCAAACGCCGGTGTGTGTACAGACATGCCTCGATACCATTCCGTGATCGGGGCATCACGATAGCGGCGGCGCCTTGTCGAATGGTTAACCCAGGCAGCTTCGGGCGCGCGGGCATATGCCAATCGCCCCCGGCCTGTGTAATCTCCGGCCCATGTTGAAGCTCAGCGTTCTCGACCAGTCGCCGGTCCGCCAGGGAGTGACGCCGCGCGATGCGCTCTTGGAGACCGTGGAATTGGCGAAGCACGTCGATGCCCTCGGCTACAGCCGCTATTGGCTCGCCGAGCATCACAGCTCGCCCGGGCTCGCCGGCAGCGCTCCCGAGATCATGGTCGCGCGGGTAGCGGGCGAGACGCGCCATCTCCGGGTCGGGTCGGGTGGTGTCATGCTGAGTCACTACAGCTCGCTCAAGGTGGCCGAGCAGTTTCGCATGCTGGAGACGCTCTATCCCGGCCGCATCGATCTCGGCATCGGCCGCGCGCCGGGGAGCGATCAGCTGACCGCGATCGCCTTGCAGCACGGGCCGGGCGCGCTCGGCATCGAGCATTTCCCGAACCAGATCGCCGATCTCATCGGCTTCCTCGACAACAAGATGCCGGCGGATCATCCGTTCGCGCGCATTCGCGTCATGCCCATGGGAGAGACAAGCCCTGAGGTGTGGCTCCTCGGATCGAGCGACCAGAGCGCGATCTTTGCCGCCTATTTCGGCTGCGCCTTCTCCTTCGCGCATTTTATCAATGACGAGGGCGGACCCGAGATCATGGACGCCTACCGTCAGCGCTTCCGTCCCTCGGAGCGGCTCACCGCGCCGCAAGCCAGCATCGGCGTCTTTGTCGTGTGTGCCGATACCGAAGCGGAAGCGCGCCGCCTAGCCGCCAGCCGCGATCTGTGGCGGCTGCGTCAGCATCAGGGTGTCCTCGCGCCGTTTCCGCCGCCTGAAGACGCCCTCGCCTACCCCTACAGCCCGGCCGAATTGCGCGTCGTCGAATATCACCGCCGTCGGCAAATCGTCGGCGATCCGGAGCAGGCGAAGCAGCAGCTCACGACCCTCGCTGAAGTTTACGGCATCGACGAAGTGGTCGTACTGACGATCTGCCACGATTTCGCGGCGAGGAAACGCTCCTACACACTGCTCGCCGAAACCCTCGGCCTCGAAAAACCGGCCTGACGAGTGCCTGTCCTCACATTGATCGCAAAGGCTTTCGCAGCCCTGCTGCTGATTGCGGCGGTGGCGATCATGGGCTTGCGAATTTACTTCGGCCGTTCCGCGGAAAACGAGCTGCATCCCGGCGAGGATGTCGCGATTACCGCTTTTCGCGGGCCTGTTCCGGAAAATGCGTTCCTCGCCTGCCCACCCGGATTTTGCGCGGCCAAGGATACAGCGCCAAGCCCGGTCTTCAATATTCCGGTCGATCGGCTCGAAGTGTATTGGAACGAAATCGTCGAGCTCGAGCCGCGTCTCACACCGGTTGAGACCGAACCTCACCACCACGGCTCTGTCTATATCCAGCACTCGGCGCTATTCCGGTTTCCGGACGTGATCACCGTCGAGTTCGTCACGCTTGCGCCGGACCGGTCGAGCCTCACGATCTACAGCCGGTCGCGTTATGGCCGCTCCGATTTTGGCGTCAATCGCCGGCGCGTCTTGCGGTGGCTGTCGCGACTCCAGCGGATGGTCGGCCCGGCTGACTAGACGAGCGTCAGTACAGCCCGCCGGTGCCGCGCCCGGGACGCCAGCCCGGTGCCGGATATCCGGCACCTTGCGCCGGGGGGTATCCGCCCGGCGTATCGTAATCGCGCTGGCTCGTTGTCGGATAGCCGGGATACCCGCCGGGCGAACCGTAGCTCCGCGGCGCTGAATACGGCGCATACGGAGGCGGGTACGTCGTCGAGCCGTAGGTCCCAGGATAGGGCGCGCTGTAGGCGCGCGGCACCGGCGCCCAATACGGGTTCTGCCCCTGATCGGGGCGCGCGGCGCTGTCGTTCGGCAGCGGGGTCCCTCGCTGCCGCCCGTCCCGCGCTACGCCCCGCGGCGTCAGCGTGTCGGCGTCCGGCGGGGACAGAGAGGCGGTCTGGTCTTCGTCGGTGCCGTTAGGCGCGCCACGAAGCACATTGGTGGCGACCGCGGCGCTCGCGCTCGGCGCTTCGGGGAACGGCTTGGCCGGCACATTCTTCAGCGCCGCCATCATGAAGTCGCGGAAGATCGGCGCGGCAACGTGGCCGCCGACTTCACCTGTTCCCAACGTGCGCGGATCGTCGAACCCGACATAGACACCCGCCGCGAGATCGGGCGAGAAGCCGACAAACCACGCATCGAACCAGTCGCTCGTCGTGCCGGTTTTGCCGGCGAGCGGCTTCCCGACGGCCGCGACGGCCGTGCCGGTGCCGCGCTCGACGACGCCCTGCATCATTGCGATGAGCTCGCGGTCGCTGGTGTCGCTGATCAGCGGGTCGGGCTTTGTCGGCTTGTACAGAACGGCATTCTCGATAAAGCGTGCGTTCTGCACGGCGAGCGATCCCGGCGGCGGAGCACCGGTAACCTTGTAAGCCGGATCGGCGGCGGCTCCGGCCGCCGGCGCGGCCGCGACAAAGCACGCCGCGCAATCCTTGACGCCCTTCTGGTAGATGACCCGGCCTTGGCGGTCCTGCACCGAATCGACGACCGACGGCAACAGCCAATGCCCGCCATTGTCGATCATCGCATAGGCGCTGGTTAGGCGGAGCAAGGTCGTCTCGCCCGCGCCGAGCGACATCGAGTAGTAGAGCGGCATCTTGTCCATGACATCGAAGTTCTGGACCGTCTTGGCGATCGCCGGCAGACCGACGCTCACCGCCAGCCGCGCGGTGACAAGGTTGCGCGAATGGACGAGCGCATCGCTCAGCGTCGTCTCGCCGACATAGCTGCCCTCGTAGTTCACCGGCTCCCAGGGCGTCTGGCCCGGCCCCTGCGGGATCGAGATCGGCGCGTCCTCGACGACGCTGTACGGGCTGAAGCCGTTTTCGAGCGCCGTCGCAAAAACAAAGGGCTTGAAGGCCGAGCCGGGCTGCCGCTTCGCCTGCGTCGCGCGGTTGAACTGGCTCTGCTGAAACGACCAGCCGCCGACCATCGCGAAAACCCGCCCGGTTTTGGGATCAAGGACGACAAGGCCGCCGCTGATATCGGGGATCTGACGCAGCGCGTATTGCGCGCTCGGCTGCGGGGCGCCGCGCCGGCCGGCCGGAGCCGCGGCGGCGACCGGCTCGACAAGGACGATGTCGCCCGGCTGCAACACCTCCGAGACGCGGCCTATGCCGGCTCCGAGCCGTTGATCGTCAAGCGTCTTGCGCGCCCAGCGCAACTCGTTGACCGAGATACGCCCCTGCCCGCCCTTCTTCAGCACGATATGCGCAGCGCTAGGTTCGACCGCCGTCACGGCCGCCAATTGCCAGCCGGCGGTGCCGGGCGGATCGGCGATGCCGGACAGCGCATTCTGCGCCGACGCCGCATTCGGCAGATGCGTGATGGCGCCGCGCCAGCCGTGCCGGCGGTCATAGGCGACCAGCCCTTCGCGGAACGCCTTGTCCGCGATATCCTGATACGACCGCGTATAGCTCGTGCGCACGGTCAACCCGCCTTCGTAGACCACCTTCTCGCCAAACCGGGCGACGAGCTCGCGCCGCACCTCTTCGAGGAAGTAGCCCGGCGGCTCGCCCTCGGGGTCGCGGAAATGCACGGCGAGCGGCTCGGCCATCGCCGCCTTCGCCTGCTCGGGCGTGAGGGCTCCTGTCTCCGCCATGCCGGCCAGCACCCAGTCGCGCCGCGCCTTGGCCGCCTGCGGATGGCGCGCGGGATTGTAGTTGTTGGGTGCTTTCGGCAGGGCGGCGATGAACGCGGTCTCGG
>VAZF01000255.1 GCA_005888425.1 Alphaproteobacteria bacterium | reverse complement strand
CCAGCACCTCGCGAAAGACAATGATCGCCGTTGCCAGCACCCCGCCGCTCCTACTCCACGACGACGACGCCGCGGGTCGCGGGATGGAAATCGTCAAAGAACTCATAGCGCCCGCGCTGCAGCGGGCCGACATAGACGCTGATCGCGCTTCCCGGTGATACGACCTTTTCACGATGCAGCGACGCGCTCTCGAACTCGGCCGGGACTGCCTGCTCGTTGCGGATCGTCAGTTCCACCTTGGCGCCGGCCGGAATTTTCACCTCGGCCGGCACAAAAGCGTGATCCTTGATCGTAATCGCGATCGGGCCGGGATCCGCCGCGGCCGAGACGGAGCCGAACAACGCAAAAAGGACGGCAAGGGTAAGCGAGCGCATCTCCAGAAGCCTGCAATTGATAATCGCTCGCAACCTATCGAGGGCAAGCCTCAGCCGCAACCCCAATTTGCGCAGCCGGAGTGTGCAAAATCGCCGAGAGCACAAAATCGCCGAGAGCGAGCGCATCCCCCTGTCGGCAAACAATGCCGGCTCCGGATATCTCGGCTATAACCGCTCAGACCTCATCAACACGGCTTCAAGCAAGGGAGGAGAGATGCTCGATCTTGGCATATCCGGCCGGAAGGCGATTGTTTGCGCGGCGAGCAAAGGGCTCGGGCGAGCCTGCGCGATGGCGCTGGGGCGAGCCGGGGTCGAACTCGTCATCACCGCGCGTACGAAGGAAACGCTGTATCAAACCGCAGCGGAGTTCCGCAAGGAAACCGGCGCCAAGGTGACCCCGATTGCCGGCGACATCTCGACCGAGGCGGGCCGTCAGGCGGCGCTCGCCGCCTGTCCCAACCCTGACATTCTCGTCAATAATTGCGGCGGGCCGCCGCACGGCGATTTCCGGGAATGGTCGGTCGAGGACTGGCAGAAGGCGGTCAACGCCAACATGCTGACGCCGATCATGCTGATCAAGGCGACGGTCGACGGCATGTGTGAGCGCAAATTCGGCCGCATCGTCAATATCACCTCAGGTTCGGTGAAATCGCCGATCCCCAATCTCGGTATGTCGAACGGCGCCCGAGCCGGGCTGACCGCGTTCTGTGCCGGTCTCGCGCGCCAAGTCGCAAAGTACAACGTCACGATCAACGGGCTTCTCCCCGGCCCGTTCCTGACGGACCGGCTGCGCTCCGGCATCGAATACGAGGCGCGGCGTCAGAATATCTCGTTCGAGGAGATGCTGGGGAAGCGCGGGGCGACGAACCCGACGGGCCGGGTTGGCGATCCCAAGGAATTCGGCGACGCCTGCGCCTTTCTGTGCGCTGCGTCGTCCGGATTTATCGTCGGGCAGAACCTGCTGCTCGACGGCGGCGCCTTCAACTCGACGATGGGCTGAGCTGAGACTGCCCTCTCCCACGACGCGGGGGAGGGCGCATGCGCGAGTAACTCAGGCGCTCGGGCTCACGGTCTCGTACAGTTCGCGGATGACCTCAGCGAGCGCTTCGCGCCAGGGCCGCGGCTCGATCCCGAACACCTCGCGGATAAGGCGGCAATCGAGCACCGAATTGGCGGGACGCTGTGCTGGGGTCGGGTATTCGGCGGTCGTGATCGCGTCGACCCTCGGCGGCGCGCCCCGCCAGGGGGAGGCCAACTCAAAGATCGCCTCGGCAAAGCCGTGCCAGCTGACCGCGCCGGCGCCCGCAAAATTGTACGTGCCCCAATTCCGATCGCCGGCGGCGAGGCGCTGCACGATCGTGGCGATCGCAGCCGCGGCATCGGCGGCGCTGGTCGGCGAGCCGATCTGGTCGGCGACGACGCGCAACACCGGGCGGTCGGCGGCGAGCCGCAACATCGTCCTGGCAAAATTGTGGCCCTGCGCGCTGTAAACCCATGCCGTGCGCACGATGACGTGTTCCGGCAGTCCTTCCCGAACGGCGCGGTCTCCCGCTTCCTTGCTGCGGCCGTAAACCCCAAGCGGGTTCACCGGATCATCCTCGCGATAGGGCGCTTCTTTGCGGCCGTCGAACACGTAATCGGTCGAGATGTGGACCAGCGGAATACCGGCCGTCTCACAGCCGACAGCCAAATGGCCGGGTCCGGCAGCATTAACCGCCCAGGCGACGTCCGGCTCGCTCTCGGCGCGATCGACCGCGGTGTACGCGGCAGCGTTGATAACGATATCGGGCCGCTCCTGCCGCAGCGTGTCGGCAACCGCTTCTTGCCGGGTGATGTCGACCTCGGCGCGATCGACGCCCGCAATCCGGTAATCCGCCGGCCACACTCGTCGGCACAGCTCATGTCCGATCTGACCGGCGGCGCCGAGCACAAGAAGTTTCATCGAGAGACGAGCCGCTCAATAATCGAAATGGCGCAGCAATTCCGCGAACATCGGCTGCCGGCGATCCTTGTCCGACAGCAACGCTTTTTCCTCCTCGACCGGCCAAGCGATGGCGAGCGCGGAATCGTCCCACCGCAGCCCGCGGTCGTGCTCGGGCGAATAGTAGCGGTTCACCTTGTAGACGACCTCGGTGTTGGGCTCGAGCGTGCAGAACCCGTGGGCAAACCCCTCGGGAATATAGAGTTGGTTGCCTTCCGCGGCGCTGAGCATGACACCGACATGATGCCCGTAGGTTGGTGAGCCGTGCCGGATATCGACCGCGACATCGAATATCGAGCCGGCGGCAACGCGCACCAGCTTTGCCTGTGCCTGCGGCGGGATCTGAAAATGCAGCCCGCGCACCACGCCGCGATCAGCCGAGAGTGACAGGTTTTCCTGGACGAAAGGCGACGCGATCCCGTGCTGCCGCAATAAGTCCTCCCGGAAGATCTCGGAAAAAAACCCGCGCGGGTCAAACCGGCGGACCGGCTTTACCTCCTTTACGTCAGGAATCGCAGTGGCGAGGACTTGCATCGGGCGACGTCTTTCAAATGCGCAGCAACGCGCAGCCATTGAAGGCTCGATGCGTTTACAATCGGCCGGCTGCGTAATGGCGATCTTAATCATCGCCGACAAATGTTAAAAGGTTCGAGGCGGCAGGACCCGCCTAAATCCGTTACGGGCCGGCTTGCCCCCCTCTCATGCGCTGTGCCAGTCTTCGGCGATGCGAGCGCCGAACTACTATGCTCATCCCGGTTTCGAGCGGGCCGGACTGCGCCGACGCGAACCCGACTGGATCCGCGAGCGCGTGCTCGATCCCGCGAGCGTGTTCATCCCGGTCTGGCGCAACCAGAACCTGGTCATCGAGCTTGACGACAGCGAGCCGCGCGCCGCGTCGATCACGGTCGAAGGCGTCGTCTCCGTCTTCGGTGAGATCGGCGACGTCGACGAACGGCTGGCCCACGGGCAATTCGTATTTCTCGGCCTCATCGACGAACGGGCGCATTTCGCGTTCGACGTGTCGGCGATCGAAGCGCCGCTCGAGATGGTGCGCTCGCCAGCCCTGGCGGCAGCCGGCATAGCCGAGGCGGGCGTGCGGTTTGCCGATTTGCGGCAATTGGCCGGCCGGCTCGAACGCCGCGAAGGCTCGCTCCTGGCATTCGCGCGCGCCATGCTGTTCTGGCATTCGCGGCACCGCTTCTGCGGCCTCTGCGGCTGCCCGACGCGCAGCGAAGAGGCCGGACATATGCGGCGCTGCACCGATCCGGCCTGCCACACGATGCATTTCCCGCGCACCGACCCGGCGGTCATCATGCTGGTGACCGACGGTGACCGCGCGCTCCTCGGCCGCAATAAGAATTTTCCGCTACCCGGCATGTATTCGACATTGGCCGGCTTCGTTGAGCCAGGCGAAAGCCTCGAAGACGCAGTCGCGCGCGAGGTGCGCGAAGAGACCGCGATCGAGGTCGCCGCGGTGCATTACCATTCGTCGCAGCCCTGGCCGTTTCCGGCCAACATCATGCTCGGCTTTTACGCCGCGGCAGCCACGACCGAGGTCAGCGTCGATTACGGCGAACTGGAGGACGCCCGCTGGTTCGAGCGCGGTTGGCTATTGAGCCATACCGATGACGACGAGTTCCGGCTGCCGCGCCGCGACTCGATCGCCCGCCGCATGATCGAGGACTGGCTCGCCGAACGCGCCGACTGATCTGACGCTCCGACTGATCTGACACTCCGGCTGCTTCGAGTTTGCCCCTAAAACCACGGAAAACTCTGGCGTTTTCGGGCCTTCTCAGCTTGCGTTAAGAATAACGCGGCCTTAAACCGCTGCTCTTGCTTCTCGCGGGATCGCCATGAGCGGAGCGGAAACGTTGCTGGCCTTTGCGGCGACATGGGTCGCCGCGCTGATGCTGCCGACTTCGGTGCGCGGCCGCGGCATGGTGCTGCTGCTGTTGACCGGCATCAGCGTCCTGCTCAGCGTCGGATGGAGCCTCGGCAGCGTCGGCGGCCTGTTCCATTAGTTCTCCACCCTGCCCGCAATGGTCATTCCGGGATCGCCCGAGGCGAGGCCCGGAATCCATAAACGCCGGCCTCTGGAATATGCAGTCCGGGTTTGCGGCTGAGCAGCGCCCCGGAATGACAAGAGGTAACCCCGAGCATCGAACCTAGTCGCGCTTTGACCAAAGAGCCGGCAGACGGAGCCGGCGATCGGCGATAGAATTGCCGGGTCAGAACGTTAGAACGAGGCAAGGGTGGCAAGCGCCGAGGAGACATCGCCGCCGCCGGCCGGATGGGCCCGGCTCGGCGAGCCTGCGCCTGCAGTGCCGCGGCGCCGCCTGTTCCGCAAATATGCGCTGATCTTTGTCGCGCTGGTCGGCGCGGCGCTCTTGATCAATAGCGGCTTCGATTTCTGGTTCTCCTACCAGGAGACCAAGGCGGCCCTCGTCCGGGTGCAGCAGGAGAAGGCGGCATCGGCGGCGCAGCGCATCGCAGAGTTTGTCGCGTCAGGTGCCGGCGATCACCGAGCTCTCGCAGCTCGACGGCGAAGGCAAGGAGCAGCTCAAAGTGTCACGCCTGGCGATGGACACGGTCGGCAGCGACGCGGATTTCTCGCAAAGCCCGGCCTTCATCGAAGCCAAGGCACACCGCGTCTGGTTCAGCCCGGTCTATTTCCGCAAGGAATCCGAGCCGTATATGACATTGGCAATGGCGCGCGACGGCCGCAACGCCGGCGTCACCGTCGCCGAGATCAATCTGAAGCTGATCTGGGACGTCATCACGGCGCTGAAAATCGGCCAGGGCGGCTACGCCTATGTCGTCGACGGCCGCGGCCGCCTGATCGCGCACCCCGATATCAGCCTCGTCTTGCGCGACACCGATTTATCAAAACTGCCGCAGGTCGCCGCCGCATTGAACCCGCAGCCCGGGCAAGCGGCGGTCAGCACCGCCGACAATCTCGCCGGTCATGCGGTACTGACCGCGCATGCGCTGATCCCGCAGCTCGGCTGGCGAGTCTTTGTCGAGGCTCCGCTCAGTGAAGCGTTCGCGCCGCTCTACGGCGCTGCCCTGCGCACGCTCGCGCTGCTCGTGCTGGGTCTCATCGCGGCGACCTTGG
>VAZF01000254.1 GCA_005888425.1 Alphaproteobacteria bacterium | reverse complement strand
GCGGCGAGCGGCAGTGGCTGACCGGCATTGGTCGCCGCGCCCGCCGACTTGGCGTCATAGGGCAGCACCGCATCGAGCGACTTGCCGACCGCCTTTTCGAATTCGGCCTTGGCGACCGTCGCACGCTCGCCGGACGCGCCAGCTTCCACCATCAAGAGGCTGGTTTGCGGCGCATGCTCGCGCAGCAACGTCTGCAGGCGGATCGTGTCGCGCAACCCGGCCAGGCTGCGCTCGCACAAGACGACGACGCGGCTGGCGGCGCCGAGCACGACGCGCTGAGTCGGGGTGACGGTCCGCGGCAGATCGACCACGACCCAGGCAAACTTCCGGCGAAGCTCGTAGAGCAGCACGTCGATGGCGCCCGGATCGACCGCCAGCGGTTGCGCCATGGCCGCTTCGGCGGCCAGGATGCGTAGATTCTCGGACACCTTCACCATCGCCCGCTCGACAAACAGGCTGTCGATGCGCGAGGGCTGCTCGAGCGCATCCGACAATCCGCTCCCCGGGTCCGTGTCGAGCTTGAGTGCAACAGTCCCGAAATGCAGGTCGAGATCGAGCAACGCGGTCGGCTGATTATGCTTCTCCGCCAGTGTCCAGGCGCAGGACACCGCCGTCATGGTCGTGCCGACGCCGCCGCGGCTGCCGATAAATGCGATGACCTGACCCAGGCCGCCGGTGCCCGCTGTCGCGGCGCTGCGTTTTTCGAGCGCCGCGGCAAGGGCCTCCCGGCTCACCGGCTTAACGACGTAATCGGTCGCGCCCGCGGCGAGGAGATCACGAAACAACGCGACGTCGTTGACCACGCCGAGCGCAACGATCTTGATGTCCTCGCCGCCAACCGTGCGCGCTGCGCTGAGTTCGGCGATCGGCGCCGCCGAGTCGCTCAGGTCGAGGATCAACACGCGCGGGCTCTCGCCCTCGCGCATGCGCCGCAGTGCCGCGTCGAGCGTCGGTTCGAGGCTCAACTCGTCATCGAGATGCAGCTCGCGCACGATCGCCTGGATGCGTTCGAGCGTGGGCTGATCCTGAAGAATGGCAATGACGCCTACGCGATCCACGGCTGGCGCGGACGGCTTCTCGGCGACTGCGGCGACTGCACTCATTACTGACTCCCTGTATTGTCCGAAGATCCGCCGCCGCCGCCCCCGCCGCCCCCGCCGCCAGTGGCGCCGCCACCAGCCGAGCTTGACGCGCGAGGTGGCTTGACCTTGTCGGTCAAGTACCGGTCAACCGCGGCAACCTCGGTCGGGCCGAGCGCCGGGCTGAGCGGCTGACCTGCGACGAGATCGGACGGGTTGGCGACCATCTGGCCAAGGTTCGTCTGATTGGCGCAGGCCCAATTGCTCGGGAACGAGTTCGAAAAATCGGTTCCCGACGCCTTGCTCCAATTTGGGCAGGCCGGCGTCGTGACGAGATAGCGTCCGATTTCGACGACGGCGTGGTTTGTCGCCACGCCGGCCAATGCCGACGGGTTCGTGACGACCCCGTAAGGCAACAGCGCGGCTGAGATCGCATCGCGGCGGGCTTCCGCAAGCGCCGGGCCTCCTCCCACCGCGACCGCGACGCGGTCGGAGGGCAGGATTGCGCCCGTTGCCGCCATGGTCCGCAGCCGCGCGGCATCAGCCGGTAGCAGATGAGCGGATCCCGGCGCGAACCGCACATTGACCGCAACCGATGCGTTGTCCAGGCGGATCCGTTTCGAGGCTTCGTTCTCAGTCCATTCGGTGGCCGCCGGCCGGCACGCGGCGAGCGCCAGGAAGGCGATTGCGAGCAGTGGGTATGGTTTCATGTTCATGGCGCCCTCCCTCAATCCAACCGGAACCCGACCGGGCCGACTAATCCCTGGGCTCCGGGAGCGACCCGGACTTTCTCACCCGCGGGGAGCGTCTGCCGGTAGGTAGCGCCGTTGATGATCGTTTGGACGTCATGCGGCGGGACGAACCCATCCGTCGGACTCTGCAACGACGCGACGGTCGGCGCCGGCTTGACCAGATAGGGCGTCACGATGATGACCAGCTCGGTTTCGCCTTTCTGAAACCGACTGGAACGGAACAGCTGTCCGAGGATCGGAATGTCGCCGAGCCCTGGCACCTTCGAGATGTCCTGCTCGAGCGAGTGCGACAGCAGGCCGCCAAGGGCAAAGCTCTCGCCGCTGCCCAATTCGAGCGTCGTCTCCGCTCGCCGCACCGTAAGGGCTGGAATCGTTACAGTGTTGTTCGCGGTTATCGGCACAGAGACGGCACCCGTGTTGGTCAACTCACTGACCTCGGGGCGAACGCGTAGGCTGACATGCTGCGCGTCCATGATCGTCGGCGTAAAATCGAGCCTGATGCCGAATTCCTTGAAGGCGACGGTGATCGTCGCGATGCCGTTAGCGGCTGACCCGGCCACGGGAACCGGAAATTCGCCGCCGGCAAGAAAGCTGGCGGGCTGCCCGTTGGTCGCGGTCAGGTTGGGCTCGGCCAAGATCGTCAGCAGGCCCTCCTGAGCGAGAGCATCTACCTGCGCCTCGATCCGGCTGCCCGGGGCACCGAACCCGAATGTGATCGTATTCCTGCTCGCGATCTGGCCGCCGGTGACCGGATTGCTCGTATTGAATTGCGTGTCGCCGATGCTCTTCGACCAATTCACGCCGAATGCCTTCAGCACGGTGCGGCTGACTTCAGCGATCTTGACCCGCAGGTTGACCTGGTTCGGCGTCGCGACGGACAGCTGGTTGACGACCTTGCCCTTAGCCTCGTTGGCGATGGAGGTCGCGAGAGCGTTCGCCTTTTCGGCGCGCAATGCGGTCGACACATTGCCCTTCAGGACCAGCGAACCGTCGACCGACTCGACGGCCACGTTCTCGCCGGGAATGAGTGCGTGCAGCGATTCCCGCAGGCGTGACACGTCATGTTCGACACGGATCGGCGCGTTCAACAGCACATTGTCGTCCGCGTCGACGGCATAGAGCACGGTCTCGCCGGGCGTCTTGGCGTTGACATAGATCATCGACGGCGACTTGACCTGCACGTCGGCGACATCCGGGTTGGCGATGAACACGGTCGCCGCTGGGCGCGGCAGCCGGATCAGCGTGCCCTTGCCCGCTTCCAGCAGGATAGGCGGCCCTTTCGCGGGCACCTGCGACACCCCGCTGGGCGGGGCCGATGTTGTGACGGCCGCCGTTCTTGCGGCCGGAGCGGCGGGAGGGGATAGGAGTTCAGCGGCATTACTGCCCGTTACTCCAAGTAAAACCGATCCCGCAGCCGCGAGGACCAGTATTTTATGCATCACGAACCTCTTGGCGCAGCTGGTGATGCAATAGAGTCCGCCCCTTTACCACCGCCGCGCAAGATCGTGATCGTCCCGCCATCGGAATTGTCGTTGCCGTGTAAGGACTTGGGCAGCAACGGGCTGATCTCGCTGTCGAGTGTAAAGGTTGGGCCGGGGGTGCCGTCGGACGAATCGGCAACCGTCGTCGCCTCAGGGCCGGCATTGGGATCCCGAGAGCCGGTAGTGTCGCCGACGGCCGGCACGAGGCTGCGCAGGCTGAGCGACAACTTGCCGATCTCACCGGCCAAAGCGATGATTTCGCTCTGCTTCGGCGTGACTTCCATCGTGGCCGTATGCGCCACGACAGCCTCGCCTGCCTTGCTCTCCAGCCGCTGATCGATCGCGATGACCCGGACGTCGTGCAGCACGGTTTCAGCGGCTTTGTGCTCATAGCCGCCCGTTGAGCCCGCCGTGTTTTGAGCGGGTACTTGATAAGTGATCAGCAGATCGACCTGGTCGCCGGGAAAGATAAAACCGGAAATTCCCGAAGTGAGCGTCACCGGCACAGAGATCGCCCGCATGCCGGGTCGCAACACGGCGGCGAGGAACCCGCGATTGGCCGGCGAGATGATCTTCGACTCGGTAACCGGCTCTCCGGCCGCGACCGGGTTGCGCGCTACCCATCCGGCAAAGGATTCCGGCGTGCGCGTGCCCAGCACGACATAGCTCTTGTCGATGCCGCCTTCCGGCCAGACCTGCCACATCATGTCCTCGGGCTTGAGGATCTGCCCCCGCCTGACGTCGGCGCGAGCGACCAGCACCGACTTGGCGGGTGTCGGCAGCGCCAATGGCGCCGCCTCGGCGATCTCCGCCGCGCGTTGCGCAGCGAGCCAGGCGCGAGCCAGCATCGCGGTGCCGCCGGCTAGACCGACGGCGATGAACAGCAGCAGGACGGTACGAAGGCGCATGGCGGTTAACCGAGGTGAGGTGAAAGGACGACGATGAGCGCGGCGCCGGCGATCGCGACGCCGTAGGGCACCGATTTGCTAGTGTCATGCTCGGTGGCAATCGCCGCAGGACCGAGCAGAGCCCGCCCGGCGGCCGCAAGCTGCGCGCCGAACGGCAGCAACAGGAAGAGCGTCAGCACCCCGCCCAGAATGCCGGTCAAGACGAGCAATGACGGAGTGCCGGCAGCGCCGCACCACAAGGTAGCAGCGGTCAGGAGTTTGACGTCGCCGCCGCCGAGAAAGCCGCGTGCGAACAGCGCCGCGCCGACGATGAAAACCGCCAACGCGCAGCCCACCGCGGTCATCGCCCCGAACAGGCTCGGGACCGCCGCGAAGTGCACCGGCCACGCCACGCAGAGAACCGCCGGCAGCAGGTTTGGGATAACCAGCCGGCGAAAATCCTCGTAGGCGGCAATCGCCATCACGGCGGCGAATACCGGCAGAGCGATGGTGTCGGGTTGGAGAAACATGCGACCGCTGATGGCGGGTTAAGCTGTCCACCATCTTGCGGCGGGTTGGTTAAGGAAGGCATAACGCGAAGCCCTCGGGCGCGCGGATCGGCTGAGGATTGCGGCGCTTTCGGGCGTGTCCGATAGAGTTGGCGCGGCGAAAATGGTAAAATGCCAAGGGATCGCGAGCCGTCGGAGTTTTCGTCTCCGCTTCAGTCCGGCTCAGTCCGGCGGCCAGCGATGATGATTCGGCGCGCGCTCGGAGGTGTGCTGCTCATCGCCCTCGTCATTGTCGGCGGCGGCGCCCTCTACCTCCTCTCTTCACTGCCGCAGCTCGATGGCCGCATCGCTGTCGGTGGCCCGACGCACTCAATCCACATTGCGCGCGACACCGATGGCGTGCCGCTGATCGATGCCGCCAATGACGAGGATGCCGCGTTCGGGCTTGGGTTTGCGCATGCGCAGGATCGCCTGTTCCAGATGGAGTTGCAGCGGCGCTACGGCGCTGGCCGCCTCTCCGAAATCTTTGGCGTGCAAGCACTGGCGACCGACCGGCAGATGCGGGTGCTCGGGCTCTATCACGCTGCCGAAGCGGAGATCTCGTATTTGTCGGCGCCGGTCCGCCGC
>VAZF01000253.1 GCA_005888425.1 Alphaproteobacteria bacterium | reverse complement strand
CGTGCTGGCGCTCTCGATGAGCCCGGTTTCCGAGATGCCGTCGCCGGCCGGGTGGGACAGCTCCGAGCCTTCCTCGAAATTGATGACGAAATTGACCGCGACGCGCGACGCGCCCGGCCAGCGCGGGTCAGGCGGCTCCGCCCCGTAGCCGACAAAATCGCGATTGCTCATTCGGCTCTCCTCAAGTCGGTTCGGGCGCCTCTTCGGCGGGAGTCGCGGTCTCGGCAGCGCGGCGGGTGATACGGAGGATCGGCACACAGGCGAGCAGCAGAAAGACAGCGAGCACGACAAAGCTCTCCGTCGCGCCCCACCAATCGGCAATCACCCCCATGATCGGCGGAATGACGATCGCGGCGAGCCGGTTCATCGTCTGGCGCAGGCCGACAACCGAGCCCTGGCGGTAGCGCCCGACCGCCTTCGCCTGGACGGAGAACATCATCGGCTGCACGACCCCTTGCAGCCAGCCCCGCGCCGCCTGGGCCAGGAACAGCAAGGCGAAAATGCCGCCGAGAAACGGCGTCGCGCAGATGAACAGGATCGACAAGACCGTGCCGCTCAGCATCGTCTTCTGCGGGTCGCCGAACCGCATCGCCCGCCCGGCAAACAGCGAGCCGAAGCCGCTCGCCGTCTCGATCGCGGCGAACAGGATGCCGATCGAGGTGCCGGTCAGGCCGATCCCGTCGAGATAGACGATATACAGCGAGAACTGCACGCCCGAGGTCGCGGTGCGCAGAAACATGATCGCCATCGTCGCGGCGATCGCCGGGATCGCCATCAGCGCAAAGCAATTGATGTAATCCGACAAGCGGGGCAGCGTGTCGCGCAGGCGGAACGCCGGTGATGCGCGCGCCGAATGGGCCTCGCGCGGCGCCACCTCCGCTTCGGGCGCGCGCAACAGCGCAATCGTCAGAACGATCCCCCACACCGCGCCGATCAGATAGGCCGGCCAGACGCCGCCCAGATCCCAGGCGGCGCCGACGATGATCGGCGCGACAGCGGTGCCGATCCGCGCAAAAAAGCTGAAGCGGCCGATATACCCGGCATCGCCCTCGGCCAATTGTGCGATCAAGGTCTGCGACCCCGACCAGGCGAAGGACAGAGCGCCGCCGTTGACGATTTGCAGCAGCAACAGCGGCCAGAACCACGGCACCAGCGGGAAAACCGGCGCGAGGCAGATCCCGGTCCACACGAAGAACAGCGTGACGCGGCGGGTCCCGAAGCGGTCCATCAGGACGCCGATATGGATCGACAGAAACACCGCAAGCGCCGAACGGGCCCCGACGATGACGCCGATTTCGCCGGCGCTCATGCCGAGCGACAGGCAATAGAGCGGCATCAGAAAAATGTAGAAATCGACATACCCCATGCTGAACAGCCCGACCACGTAGAGCGGGACCGGGTTGTTCAGGACGGGCCGCGCTTCCGCCGTCATCGATCGGCGGCTCGTCTTGTCATCGGGCGTTTCCCCCGCGCATTCGCGTGCGTCGGGATATGCTATAGCCGAGCAGCGGGAACGCCAAATCGCCAGCCGCGGGGCCAGGGTGGAGGCGCGCCTCGAATGACCATCTAGCGGGAATGTCTGCCTCGGAACCCTCCTCATTAAGCACCGCACCTTTACAGAACCGCCTCGCAGATTGCGGGAATGGCGGGGCGGCAGAGAGTGCGCGCGACCCGGTCTGCGGCATGAGCGTCGATCCGGCGAGGACGCCGCACCGCGCCGAGCACGATGGCCAGAGCTATTTCTTTTGCGGGACGCGGTGCCGGGAACGGTTTATCGCGGAGCCGGCCCGCTATGTTTCCGAGAAGCCCATGCAAGAGCAGGCGACGGCCGGGACGCAATGGACCTGCCCGATGCACCCGGAGATCATCCGCGATGCGCCCGGAGCGTGCCCGATCTGCGGCATGGCGCTGGAGCCGATGACCCCGGTTGCCGGCAAGGAGCCAGAGAACCCAGAGCTGCGCCACATGACGCACCGCTTATGGGTCACCGCGGCGCTCTCCGTCCCGCTGTTGATAATCGCGATGGGCGGGCATGCCGTTGCGATGCTGTCGCCGCGCGCCCTGGCGTGGCTGCAGCTGGCGCTCGCAACACCAGCCGTGCTGTGGGGCGGCTGGCCGTTTTTTCAACGCGGCTGGGCCTCGCTGCGCAACCGCAGCCTCAACATGTTCACGCTGATCGCGCTCGGCACCGGCGTCGCGTATTTTTACAGCGTCGTTGCGGCGGTAATCCCCGGAATTTTCCCGGCATCGTTTCGCGGTGCCGATGGCGGGGTGCCGCTCTATTTCGAGGCCGCGTCGGTCATCACCGCGCTGGTTCTCCTCGGGCAGGTGCTCGAATTGCGCGCGCGATCGCAGACCGGCGGCGCGATCCGCGCGCTGCTCGATCTCGCGCCAAAGCAGGCGCGGCTGGTGCGCGAGGACGGGTCGGAGGCGGACATCCCGCTCGACGTGGTCAAGCCGGGCGACCGGCTGCGCGTGCGTCCCGGCGAGAAGGTGCCGGTCGATGGTGTGGTGATCGAAGGACACAGCAACGTTGACGAGTCGATGATCAGCGGCGAGCCGCTGCCGGTCGAGAAATCCACGGGCGACAAGGTGACGGGCGCAACGGTCAACGCGACCGGCAGCTTTGTCATGCGCGCCGAGCGGGTCGGCAGCGACACGGTGCTCGCCCGGATCGTCCATATGGTGGCCGAGGCGCAGCGCTCGCGCGCGCCAATCCAGAAACTCGCGGACAAGGTGTCGGGCTGGTTCGTGCCGGGCGTCGTGCTCGTCGCGATCGCTTCCTTTGCCGCGTGGTCGATTTTCGGGCCGCCGCCGGCGATGGGGTTTGGGCTCCTCAACGCCGTCGCCGTGCTGATCATCGCCTGCCCCTGCGCGCTGGGGCTCGCGACGCCGATGTCGATCATGGTCGGCACCGGCCGCGGCGCGCATGCCGGCGTTTTGGTGCGCAATGCCGAAGCGCTCGAAGCGATGGAGAAGGTCGACACGCTGGTCGTCGACAAAACCGGCACATTGACGGAAGGGAGGCCTCGCCTCCTCGGCGTCATGCCGGTCGGCGATCAGGACGAGAATGCGCTGCTGCGGTTGGCGGCGAGTCTGGAGCAGGCGAGCGAGCATCCGCTGGCGGCGGCGATCGTGAAGGGCGCGGAAGAGCGCGGGCTGGCGCTCACTGCACCCATTGATTTTGCTTCCCAGACCGGCCGCGGCGTGACCGGAACGGTCGAGGGCAGGCGCGTGGCGGTCGGCAACTCCGCGCTGTTCGCCGCGCTGCGCATCGAGCCGGACGGGCTGCCCGAGCGCGCCGAGGCGCTGCGGCAGGGCGCCCAGGGCGTCATGATGATCGCGGTTGACGGCAGTGCCGCCGGGCTCGTCGCGGTCGCCGATCCGATCAAGAAGAATGCGCGCGGCGCGCTCGCGGCGTTGCGCAGAGGCGGTATCCGCATCGTCATGCTGACCGGCGACAGCCGCACGACGGCCGATGCGGTGGCGCGACAACTCGACATCGACGAGGTGTTCGCCGAGGTGTTGCCGGACCAGAAGGCCGCCGCCATCAAGCAATTGCAGGATGAGGGCCGCTTTGTCGCGATGGCCGGGGACGGCATCAACGACGCGCCGGCCTTGGCGCAGGCTCAGGTCGGAATTGCGATGGGCACCGGCACCGATGTCGCGATGGAAAGCGCTGCGGTGACCCTGGTCAAAGGCGATCTGGAGGGCATCGTGCGCGCCCGGCATCTGAGCCGCGCGGTGATGCGCAACATCCGCCAGAATTTGTTCTTTGCGTTCGTGTTCAACGCGCTCGCGGTGCCGATCGCGGCCGGGGTGCTGTATCCGTTTACCGGCTTGTTGCTGAACCCGATGATCGCCAGCGCGGCGATGAGCCTGAGCTCGGTGACGGTCGTCACGAACGCGCTACGACTGCGCTCCGTATCATTGTGAAGCGGTGCGGCGGGTCAGGTCGATATAGCCGTAAGCGTCGATGCGGGCGTCGAAAGCGGGGCTGACAAGCGTCGAGGTCTCGTCCTCGACGATAACCGCCGGACCGGCGATGAAGGCGCCCGGGACGAGAGCAGCGCGCTCGTAAATCGGGACGTCGATAAAATCGGCGGTGTCGGCATCGAATACGGCGCGGCGGCGGGCCGGCTGCGGCGTGTAGCGCGGCGGCTCCGGCGGGGGCTCCGCCGCATCGGCCGGCACCGGCCCGCTCAGCAGCACGACCCAGCTCAGCACCTCGACTTCGACCCCGGGAATAATGCGGCTGTAGAGTCGGCGATAGGCGGTCTCGAAGGCGGCGAGCAATTCGCCCGCATCCTCGTCGCGGTAGTCGCGCGCCGGCACCGGCACCGCGATCTCGTGTCCCTGGCCGCGATAGCGCATGAAAGCCGAACGGGTTTCGGTCAGCGGCGCCTTGGGCTCGCCGCGCCGCACGATCGCCTCGGCCTCGGCGCGCATCGCCGCGAGCAGCGCATTGGCGCTCGCGGCATCGAACGCGTCGAGCCGCTGCAATTGCGAGCGTACGATCTCGTAAGCGATCGGGGCGCGCAGAAAACCGACTGCCGAGCCGACCCCGGCATTCGACGGCACCAGCACCCGGTCGAGGCCGAGCTTGTCAGCCAGGCGTGCGGCATGGAGTGGCGCCGCGCCGCCGAACGCGACAAGCGTGCGGCCGCGCGCATCCTTGCCGCTTTCGATCGCGTGCACGCGGGCAGCGTTGGCCATGTTCTCGTCGACGATCTCGGCGATTCCGAAGGCGGCGAGCGGCAGCGTAAGATCAAGCGGCCCCGCGATGGTCTGCTGCACCGCGCCTTCGGCGGCATCCTTATCGAGCGCCATGCGGCCGCCGGAAAGGCCGAGCGGGTCGATACGGCCGAGCAAGAGATCGGCGTCGGTCACGGTCGGCGCCTTGCC
>VAZF01000252.1 GCA_005888425.1 Alphaproteobacteria bacterium | reverse complement strand
GCCGCGGTCGAGCGCGAGGGCGCCGATGTCTGGTACTCGGCCGAGGCCTCGCGATTTCTCGGCAATCAGTACGACCCCGCCGAGTGGGACAAGGTCACCGACATCATTGAGGTGTGGTTCGATTCCGGCTCGACGCACGCTTTCGTGCTGGAAAAGCGGCCCGAGCTGAAATGGCCGGCCTCGCTCTATCTCGAAGGCTCCGACCAGCATCGCGGCTGGTTCAATTCCTCGCTGCTGGAGGCCTGCGGCACGCGCGGCCGGGCCCCTTACGAGGCGGTGCTGACGCATGGCTTTGTGCTCGACGAGGAGGGACGCAAGCAGTCGAAATCACTGGGCAATGTCATCGCGCCGCAGGACGTCATGCGGCAGAGCGGCGCCGACATCCTGCGGATCTGGGTCGTCGCCTCGGATTATGCCGAGGATTTGCGCATCGGCCCCGAGATCCTAAAGCATATGGGCGACGCCTATCGCCGGCTGCGCAACACGCTGCGCTATCTGCTCGGCGCGCTCGCCGGCTTCACGCCGGCGGAGGCGGTGGCGCCGCAGGACATGCCGGAGCTGGAGCGCTGGGTGTTGCATCGCTTGGCCGAGCTCGACCGGCTCGTGCGGCAGGGGATCGCCGATTACGACTATCATGCGATCTTCACCGCCCTGCACAATTTCTGCGCGGTCGATCTCAGCGCGTTCTATTTCGACACCCGCAAGGACCGGCTCTATTGCGACGGCTTCGACGACCCGCGCCGCCGCGCCGCCCGCACGGTGCTCGACCGCACCTTCGATTGCCTGGTGCGCTGGCTCGCGCCGATCCTGTGCTTCACCGCGGAAGAGGCGTGGCTCGCGCGTTATGGGGACAATCCCGAACGCAGCGTCCATCTCGAATTGTTCGCCGATGTGCCGCCGGAATGGCACGACCCGGCCTTGGGTGAGCGCTGGGCCGGGTTGCGCGATCTGCGCCGCGTCGTGACCGGCGCGCTCGAAGTCGAACGCGCCGAGAAGCGCATCGGGTCCAGCCTGCAGGCCGCGGTCCACATCTTCGCGCCCGCGCCGCTCGTCGCTTCGCTTGGCGATGTCGACCTCGCGGAATTGTGCATCACCTCGGCCGCGACGGTCGAAGCTGCGACGCCGCCGGCCGGCGCGTTTACGTTGCCTGATGTATCGGATATCGGCGTCGTCGTGTCGCCTGCCATGGGCGAGCGCTGCGAGCGCTGCTGGCGCGTCCTGCCCGAAGTCGGCCATGTGCCCGGCCATGACGATCTCTGCCAACGCTGTGCCGAGGTCATCGACCGCGGCGCCGGGGCCGGCATGCCGCTCGCGGCGGCCGGGTAAATGCTCGCGCTCGGCCTCGCCGTCGCAGCCCTCGCGGCGCTCCTCGATCAGGTCAGCAAATTGTGGGTCCTGCAGTATTTCGGCGAGTCCGGCTGCGCCAACCGTATGATGCCGGTCACCTCGTTCTTCGATTTCGTGCTGACCTGCAATCGGGGCGTCAGCTTTGGGTTTTTCAACCAGCCCGGTCAGCCCGCGCTCGGCTTTTGGATCTTTTCGGTGCTTGCCGCGCTCGTCGTGATCGCGCTCGTCGTCTGGCTGTTCCGCGTGCGCTCGCTGCTTCTCGCTGTTGCGATCGGGCTCGTCATCGGCGGCGCGATCGGCAACGTCATTGACCGGCTGCGCCTCGGCGCGGTCGTTGATTTTCTTTATTTTCACGTGGGCGCATGGTATTGGCCGGCATTCAATCTTGCCGACAGCGCCATTTGCCTCGGGGTGGCGGCGATGTTGCTGGATGGCCTCTTGTTGCGCCGCTCCGCGCCGCAAGCAAAGGGGAAGGAAGATCTTTCACGATGACCGATGATAAAGGCGCTTTTGGACGGCGGGGCCTTTTTCTACTTACGGTTGCTTCGCTCTGTTCCATCACGCTGCTGTCCGGCTGCGGTTTCCGGCAGCTGGTCGGGCTTGATAAGACGGGCCCTGACGAGTTCGCCGTCGAATCGCGCGCGCCGTTGACGATCCCGCCCGATTTCGAATTGCGGCCGCCCGCGCCAGGGGCCGCGCGCCCTCAGGAGGTGACGGCCGCCGAACGCGCCCGGAAGGCCATCGACACGGCCGGGCCGGGTGAGGCGGGCAAGCAGGCCTCGGGCGGGCTGCGCATGCCGGAAGGCGGGTCGCGCCGCGCCGAGACCCCCAACAGCCAGCAAGCGGTCGAGCAGACCATGTCCGACAAGCTGCTCGGCTATAGCGCGCAGCAGGGGGGCGCCGAGAAGCGCGAGACGACGACTGTGAAGGGTGTCTATTAATTGCGCTTGAGGATTCTGGGGGAGTGAGCACGTTCACGCGTAATTCTTTAATTCTCGCTGGCCTTCTGCTGTTTGCCGCCGTCGCGGTGACGCCGGCCGCGGCCCAGCGCTTCAATGCCGAGAGCTTTACGCTCGGGAATGGGCTGCAGGTCATCGTGCTGCCCAATCACCGCGTCCCCGCGGTTACCCAGATGGTCTGGTACAAGACCGGCGCCGCTGACGACCCGCGCGGCAAATCCGGCATCGCGCATTTCCTCGAACATCTGATGTTCAAGGGCACGCGCGCCAATCCGGGCGCCGCGTTCAGCGCGCTGATCGCGCAGAATGGTGGCCGCGACAACGCCTTCACGACCGAGGATTACACGGTCTTTCACGAGACCGTCGCGAAGGATCGCCTCGATCTCGCTATGCGGCTCGAAGCCGACCGCATGACCGGGCTCGTGCTCGATGACGCGGCTGTGTTGCCGGAACGCGACGTGATCCTCGAAGAACGTCGCATGCGCATCGACAACGATCCCTCGGCGCTACTGCGCGAACAGCTGATCGCGGGGCTGTACCTGAACGCCTCCTATCACAACCCGACGATCGGCTGGGAGCACGAGATGCGCGGGCTCGGCACCGCCGACGCGCTCGCCTTCTACCGCGACTGGTACGCCCCCAACAACGCGATGCTGATTGTCGCCGGCGATGTCGAGACCGCCGAGGTGCGCGTGTTGGCCGAGCGTCATTTCGGCCCGCTTGCGGCGCGCTCGGTGCCGCCGCGCCTCCGGCTCGAGGAGCCGCCGCATTACGCTGCGATCCGGCTCGAGATGAAGAGCCCGCGCGCCGCCCAACCGAGCTGGCGGCGCTTCTATCTCGCGCCCAGCTACCGCGCCGGGGCGACGCAGCATGTTTACGCGCTGCAGATCCTCGCCGAGATCCTCGCCGGCAGCGCCGATTCGCGATTGCACAAGGCGCTGGTGCTCGACAAAAAGTTGGCCCTGTCGGTCGGCGCCGGCTACAGCCCGTCGGCGCTCGGTCTCGCCGAATTCGGCGTCTACGCCACCCCCAAGCCCGGCGTTGCGATTGCCGATATCGAAGCCGCGGTCGAAGCCGAGCTGCATCGGCTCCTTGAGCATGGGGTCGAGGCGGAGGAGGTCGCACAAGCGGCGCGTCGCATGCAGGCCTCCGCAATCTATTCGCAGGACAGCCTATCGGGGCCGGCCAACATCGTCGGGACCGCGCTGGCGATCGGCCGCAGCCTCGACGAGGTCGCCGCCTGGCCCGATAAGCTCGGCGCCGTGACGCCGGCCGAGGTCGCAGCCGCGGCGCGCGCTGTCCTGGTCGAGCGCAATTCCGCGACCGGGATCCTCTTGCCGGAGCGCACATCATGACCCGGCTGACGCGAGCCCTCGTTTTTGTTGGGGCGACCCTGCTGAGCGCGTCGGCGTGGGTTGCGGATGCGCAAGCGATGCAGATCCAGCCGGTGACCGGCGCGAGCGGTGTCGAGGCCTGGCTCGTCGAGGACCATTCCGTGCCGGTCGTGACGATCCGCTTCGCCTTTGCCGGCGGAGCCGCGCTCGATCCGGTGGGGAAGGGGGGCGCTGCATCGATGGTCGCCTCGCTGCTCGACGAGGGCGCCGGCCCTTATGACAGTCTCGCATTCCGCCGGCGTATCGACGACCTCGCCGGGCAATTGCGCTTTTCCGCCGCGCAGGACGAATTCGACGGCAGTCTGCGTTCGCTGAAGCAAAACTTGTCCGACAGCGCCGACCTGCTGCGCCTCGCGCTTGCCGAGCCGCGCTTCGCGCCCGAGGACATCGAGCGCATCCGGGGTGAGACCCTCGCGGGTCTGGCGCGGCAGGCAAAGAACCCCCGCTCGCTATCGGGGCGTCTCTGGATGCATGACGCTTTTGAGAAGCACCCTTACGGCAGCAGCATCGATGGCAGCGAGGAAAGTGTCGGGGCGATCACCCGCGATGATCTCGCCGCCTTCGCGGGCGCGCGGTTCCACCGCAGCGGCCTCCTCGTCGGCATTGTCGGCGATATCGACAAAACCGAGGCGGCGGCGCTGATCGACCGGATTTTCGGCGATCTGCCGAAGGGCGCGGACGAGACCGAGATCGCCGAGACAAAGCCGCTCGACGACGGCGCCCTCGTCGTCAGCCGCGCCGCGGTGCCGCAAAGTGTCGTGACCTTTGGCCAGGCCGGGCCGAAGCGCGATGACCCGGCGTGGTACGCCGCCTATGTCTTGAATGAGATCCTCGGCGGCGGCGGGTTCCGCGGCCGGCTGATGAAGGAGATCCGCGAGAAGCGCGGCCTCGCTTACGGCGTCTCGACGCAACTTGTGCCGTACCGCCATGCCGGCCTCATCGTCGGCAATGTCGCGACCGAGAACGGCCGGGTCGCCGAGTCGATCGCGCTCGTGCGCGAGGAATGGCGGCATATGCGCGAGGAGGGCCCGACCGCTGTCGAGCTCGACAACGCCAAGACCTATCTGACCGGCTCCTTCCCGCTCGGCCTCGACTCGACGCAGCACATCGCCGGCGTGCTCGTGCAGATGCAGCAGGACAAGCTCGGTATCGATTATCTCGACCGCCGCGCGTCCCTGATCG
>VAZF01000251.1 GCA_005888425.1 Alphaproteobacteria bacterium | reverse complement strand
CGGCGCGCGTTCCGGTCCGGAGGATGCATCCTCGCTCCCGGGGCTGGTGCGGCGCCACGACCGCGACCGCTACCAGACCACGTTGTTTGCGCCGGCCGAGCGGTACGAGGCGCTTCTCGCGCTTTACGCCTTCAATTACGAAATCGCGCGGGTGCGTGAGACCGTCAGCGAGCCGATGCTGGGTCAGATCCGCCTGCAATGGTGGCGCGAGGTGCTGGACGCCGTCTATGCCGGCATGCCGCCGCGCCAGCACCCGGTGGTGCTCCCGTTAAGCGCGGCCATCCGCGAATTGGCGCTCTCGCGCGGGTATTTCGACCGGCTGATCGACAGCCGCGAGCGCGATTTGGCCGATGCGCCGCCCGCGAGCCTCGGCGTGCTCGAAGCTTATGCCGAGGAAAGCTCGACCCCGCTGATCCGTCTCGCGCTCGAGGTGCTCGGCGTCCGCTCGGTGGCGCTGGACGCGGTCGCGCGGCATGTCGGGATCGGCTATGCGCTCTCCGGGCTGCTGCGCGCGATGCCGTTTCATGCGCAAGCGGGCCGCACTTACATCCCTGTCGATATCGCAGAGCAAAAAGGGCTTGATCCCGGCGATTATGCCGCCGGACGCGCCGGCCCGGCGTTGCGCGCTGTGGTGCGTGCCATTGCCGACGTCGCGGGCTCGCATTTGTTTGCCGCCCGCGAGCCTCGCGGCGAGATACCTCGATCAGCACTTGCCGCGCTATTGCCGGCGGTCGTCGCCAGCCGCCATCTCGCGCGATTGCGGCAGGCTGAGTACGACCCCTTTGCGCCCGGGCTCACCGCCCCCGACCCGCTGCAGATCTGGCGCCTCGCTCTGGCCGCGCTGCGCGGCCGGTTCTAATCTAATTGGAAGCTGTGGGATCGAACCGCTTCACGTCGATTTCACCGGCCCGTTGCCGCATGGAATAGCTGTCGTACCAAGCCTGCATCCGCAGCAGCGTGTCCATGTTGACACCGAACGCCTTTTCGATCCGCAGGGCCATTTCCGGCGAGAGCGCGGCGTTGCCGTTCAACAAGTCGGACAGCGTCGCGCGCCGCACTTTGAGGATTTCCGCTGTGCGAGCCACCGTGAGACCGAGTTCGCTGAGAATTTCCTCGCGGATGAAAGCGCCGGGGTGCGGCGGCCTCATACGGGTTTTCAGCATGGGGCTCCTCCCCCGCTGTGGGGGGGACAATGTCGTGGTTAAGCCGCGCCGGGCGGTTTTGCCAACGGGAACCGGGGGCTCGGCACATCACCGGTCAGGATGACGCGGTTGCGGCCCTTGGCGCGCGCCTTTGGGATTGGCACCGCCGATAAGAGCGCCTCGGTGTAGGGGTGCAGCGGCATCTCGAACAGGCTCGTCTTGTCGGTCAGCTCGACGATGCGGCCGAGATACATGACCGCGACCCGATCGCTGATGTGCTCGACGACAGCGAGATCATGCGCGACAAACAGGTAGGACAGCTTGAACTCGTCCTGCAGATCCATCAGCAGATTGATGATCTGCGCCTGGATCGAGACATCGAGCGCGGAGACCGGCTCGTCGCCGACGATCAGCTCGGGGTTCAGCGCGAGCGCCCGCGCGATGCCGATGCGTTGGCGCTGGCCGCCGGAGAATTCGTGCGGATACGAACTCATCAGTTCGGGCCGCAGCCCTACCCGCTCGAACAGGGCGGCGACCCGCTCGCGCCGCTCCTTCGCATCGCCGATATCGTGGATCACCAAGGGCTCGCCGACGATCTCGCCGGCCGACATGCGCGGGTTCAGCGAGGCGTAGGGATCCTGGTAGATCATCTGCATCTGCCGCCGATAGGGCAGCATCTCGTCGCGGTCGAAACCGGTGATGTCGCGGCCATGGACGATGATCTTACCCTCGGTCGGTTCGAGCAATTTCAACAGCGTGCGGCCGACCGTCGATTTGCCGCAGCCGCTCTCGCCGACCAGGCCCAAGGTCTCGCCGCGCCGGATCTCGAACGAGACGCCATCCACCGCATAGACCTGCCCCGAGATGCGCGAGAAGACGCCCTTGGTGATCGGGAAATGCTTTTTGAGCCCGTGCACCGCGACGAGCGGCTCGGCGCCGTTGCCGCCTGGTTCCGCCACGTTCATGCCGCCGCTCCATTGAGACGGTCGGCGTGCCAGCACGCGACCCAATGCCCGGGCCGCCGCTCTTCCAATGGCGGGTACGCGGCGCGGCACTCCTCGGTCGCAAACCGGCAGCGGGGCGCGAAGGTGCAGCCCTGCGGCAGATCCGCGAGCGACGGCACGATCCCCTTGATCTCGCTGAGCCGCGCCCGCTGCTTCCGGAGATGCGCCGCCACCTCGAGGTTGGGCACGGAACCGAGCAGGCCCTTTGTGTAGGGGTGGAGCGGCATATCGAATAGATCGTCGGCGCTGGCTTCCTCGACCTTGCGGCCGGCATACATGACGACGACCCGGTCGGCATTCTCGGCGACGACGCCCATATCGTGCGTGATCAAGACGATCGCGGTGCCGGTCTTCTGCTGCAATTCGCGCATCAGATCGAGGATCTGCGCCTGGATCGTCACATCGAGCGCTGTCGTCGGCTCATCGGCGATCAGCAATTTCGGGTTGCAGCACAGCGCCATTGCGATCATCGCGCGCTGCCGCATCCCGCCCGAGAGCTGGTGCGGATAGGCGTGTACCCGCCGCTCGGGCTCGGGAATGTGGACGCGGCGCAGCATCTCGGTCGCCTCGTCCATCGCCTCGCGCCACGACATCCCGCGGTGCTGCACCATGGCTTCGCCGATCTGGCGCCCGATCGTCAGGAGCGGGTTCAGTGAGGTCATCGGCTCCTGAAAAATCATCGAGATGTCGTTGCCGCGGATCGACTCCATCTCCGCTTCGCTGAGGTCGAGCAGATTCCGCCCATCAAAATGAATGGCACCGCCGACGATCCGCCCGGGCGGGTTCGCGACGAGCCGCAGGACCGAAAGCGCCGTGACGCTTTTCCCGCAGCCGCTCTCGCCAACGACCCCGAGCGTCTCGCCGCTCTTGACGTTGTAGGAGACGCCGTCGACCGCGCGCACGACCCCGGCCGCCGTGAAGAAATGCGTCTGCAAATTGTCGATGTCGAGGACCGTCCGGGCGGCCATCGCGCCGGGCATGATGGCCGGCTTTTCGGCCGGAGCTGCTTCATTCAAAGGTGACACCCGCCTGTTCAATGATATTTTCAAGCCGCAGAGTAGATTGCAGACATATCAGAGCACGTTAGGATCGGCTCTGAAAAGATGGCTGGGGGAGGGATGCCGATGACTGACGGGCCTGTTTCGCGTTCCCGCTGGAACCGCCGCGATTTCCTGAAGACCAGCGCCGCAGCCGCCGCGGGCGCCTATGCGATGCGCTGGGGACCGGGGCTGGCCGCCGATGTGCCGTTTGAATTCGATGGCTCTAAGTTCCAGCTGGCCGCGCCCGAGCCGAACCCGAAGCGGGGCGGCGTCCTTCGCTACGGCATCACGATGCGGCCGCCGCATTTCGACGTGCACCAGTCCGGGACGATCAACAATCTCGGCTCGCAGGGCTGCATGTTCGACAATCTGATCCGCCGCGACCCGCGCGACAGCGGCAAGACGATCATCCCCGACCTGGCGCATAGCTGGGAAATCGCCAAGGACGGCAAGACCTACACGTTTCATCTGCGTCAGGGCGTGCAGTTCCATGACGGCGCCGAGCTGACCGCCGAAGATGTAAAAGCCACCTTCGATCGCATCGCCAAGCCGCCGCAGGGAATCGCGATCCCGCGCAGCGTGCTGTTCAAGGCGGTGTCGGAAATCACCGCGCCCGACAAATACACCGTGCAGTTCAAGCTGGCCGAGCCGCGGCCGGTCAATTTCATCATGTCGGCGATCGCCAGCGGCTGGAATGTCATCGTCCGCAAGAAGACGCTGGAGGACAACAATTACAATCTGCGCAAGGTCGAGATCTATCCCGGCACCGGCCCGTTCCGCAGCAAGCAGCGGATCGAGAACGAGAAATGGGTCATGGAGCGGAACCCGAATTATTGGAACAAGGGGCTCCCTTATCTCGACGGCATCGAGTTCTACCACGCGCTGCCGTTCTCGACCGACCTCGGCTCCTCGATCCTGTCGGGCCGCACTGATTATATCCGCATCACCGACCCGGTGACGGCGCGCAAGGCCAAGGAAACGCCCGGCCTGAAGACGATCGCCTTTAATCAGAGCGTCATCCAGGGCTGCTGGGCCAACAGCAAGAAAAAGCCGTTTGACGACCCGCGCGTGCGGCGCGCGCTGCATCTGGCGTTCGACCGGCACACGCTCATCGATGTCGTCAAGGATGTGACGCCGATGCGGGTCGGCGGATTCATCTATCCCTTCTCGGAATTCGCCACGCCGACGGAGGAGCTCTTCAAGCGTATCGGCTACCAGAAGGATTCGACCGCTGCCGCAAAGGAAGCCAAGGCGCTGCTCGATGCCGCCGGGCACCCCAACGGCATTCAGGGGCTCGATTTTCTGGTGCGCGACGTGCCGAGCTTTAAGCTATGGGCGCAGGCGATCCAGGCGATGCTGCAGGAAACCCTGAATGTTCAGTGCAACCTGCGCACCGTCGTCGAGTCCGTATGGTTCGACGATACCCAGAACGGCCATTTCGATTTGGCGATCGGTGCGATCGTCTCGACCCTGCTGGACCCGTCGGATTACTTCAACGCCTGGTACCGCACGGGCGGGCCGCAGAATTACGGGTTCTGGAACAACGAAAAGTTCAACACGCTCGTCGACCAGATCGACCGCGAGATCGATCCCGATAAACGCAAGGACCTCGTGCGTCAAACCGAGGCCATCATGGAGCAGGACCCGCCGGTGCTTCCGGTCGCGTGGGAGCAGATCAACGACGTCTGGTACGACTACGTAAAGGGCCACAATCCAAAAGATTATTTCGGCATTTACGACGTCGTCCGGCTCGACACGTTCTGGCTCGACAAGGCGTAATTAGCGCAGGAGATGATGATGCAATTGGGCACACTGATCCCGTTTGGCGATATCGGCGGCGATCCCGCGGTGTTGCGTGAATATGCGCAGGCCGCCGAGGCGATCGGCTACGATTTTATCGAGGCGCCCGATCACGTGCTCGGCCAGAACCCGGCAGGCCAGTCCGCAGGCGAGCGCATCGCCGACGGTCTTTACCACGACCCGTTTGTGCTGTTCGGCTATCTCGCCGGCATCTGCCCGAAGCTCGGCTTTTCGACTGGCGTCTTGATCCTGCCGCAGCGCCAGACCGTGCTTGTCGCAAAGCAGGCCGCCTGCCTCGACGTGCTATGCGGCGGGCGCTTTCGCCTCGGCATCGGGGTCGGCTGGAACGAGGTCGAATTCGTCGGGCTCAACGAGAATTTCCACAATCGCGGCCGCCGCTCCGAGGAGCAGGTTGAGGTCATGCAGAAATTGTGGGCGGCGCCGCATGTCGCCTTCAAGGGCCGCTGGCATACGATCGAGGATGCCGGCATCAACCCGCGCCCGGCTTCGGGAAAGGTGCCGGTGTGGTTTGGCGGCCATGTCGAGCGCACCTTGGAGCGCATCGCCAAATTCGGCGATGGCTGGATGCCAAACGCCTATCCGCCGGACCAGAGCGCGCTCGATGTGCTCGGTCAGCTACGCCGCTTGACCGAACAGGCCGGCCGCGACCCGAAACAAATCGGCATCGAGGCCTGGGTATCGATGGGGTCGGGCAGCGACGCGGATTGGGCGAAGGAAGCGCGCTTCTGGAAGCAGGCCGGCGCGACGCATCTCTGCCTGACGACGACATTCAACCGCCGCCACCACAAGCGGATCAGCGGGCACACGCTGTCCGACCACATCGCGGCTCTGCGTCGTTTTCACGCCGCGGTCGCCGGCGCGCTGTAAATCGAGGCGGACTTATTTGTTCTGCCAGTTCGGTTTGCGGCGTTCGGCGAAGGCGCGCGGGCCTTCGATGTAATCCTGGCTTTCGAGGTTGGCTTTGACCGCCGGGTAGGTCGTCGTCATCGCCGCCTGCAAACTCGGCTCATCGAGGCTGCGATAGACCGACTGCTTTGAGGCGCGGATCGCCATCGGCGAGCATTCGAGGATCAGCCCGGCCCAGCGCTTCGCCGCCTCGAGCGCCTGGCCCTGCGGCACCACCTCGTTGACAAAGCCGAGTTCCTTCCCCTCGGCGGCCGAAACGCGCCGTCCGGTCAGAATCATGCCGAGCGCCTCTTTCTGCGGGATCATCCGCGGCAAGCGATGCACGCCGCTCCCGGCGATCAGCCCGACCCGCGGCTCCGGTAAGGCGAACACCGCGTTCTCGGCGGCGATGATGATATCGCAGGCGAGCGCCGTCTCGAACCCGCCGCCCATCGCAACGCCGTTGACCGCGGCGATCAGCGGCTTGTCGAGATCGAAGCGGTGCGACAGCCCGGCAAACCCGGTCGCCGGACGCGGCCCGCGGCGCCCCGCCGCCTGCACCTTCAAATCATTGCCGGCGGAGAATGCGCGCTCGCCGGCGCCCGTGATGATGCCGACCCAGAGCTCGGGATCGGCGGCGAACTCGTTCCACACCTGGTCGAATTCCCAATGCGCCTCGCTGTGCAGCGCATTCATGACCTCGG
>VAZF01000250.1 GCA_005888425.1 Alphaproteobacteria bacterium | reverse complement strand
CTGACAGAGCGTTTTTACCGGGTCGACAATGCCCGCTCGCGCGAATTGGGCGGAACGGGCCTCGGGCTTGCCATCGTCAAGCACATCCTCAACCGCCATCGCGGCCGGCTGGATATCGCCAG
This sequence comes from Alphaproteobacteria bacterium, assembly GCA_005888425.1. GTDB lineage: Bacteria > Pseudomonadota > Alphaproteobacteria > ATCC43930 > CGMCC-115725 > DATARH01. The sequence continues at coordinate 7,709 of VAZF01000250.1, read as the reverse complement.
TACGCTGGGCCAGGGCTCGACCTTCACGGTATGGCTCCGAGCGGCGGCTTGACGCAAACATCCGGCCGCCCTTCAGGAGCTTTTGCAACAGCGGTCATTACGCCGTCATTCCGGGGCGACGTTGCAGGCGGCGAGCCCGGAATCCATTTTCCAGAGGCCTGTGTTCATGGGTTCCGGGCTCTCGGCTCCACCGATCCCCGGAATGACCGGTCATTGTGCAAAGCCCTCTTAGGGGCCGAGCGGGAGTTCAGGCGGGTGTCATGCAACCGCAACAAAAGCGTCATAGAAGCGTATCCCGGGACGGGTAGAACGGCGATGGCGGCTGGGAGCTGGCCGCGATCCCAGAACGGAGTGAGCTGTGGCTGCTTTACGCATCGCCTTGATGGCGGCGGCTTGTACCGCGATCGGCTGGTCGGGCACGGCCGGCGCGGCCGACATTTCCGGCGCCGGCGCGACCTTTCCCTACCCGATCTACGCCAAATGGGCGGAAGCCTACAAAGCCAAGACCGGGACCAGCATGAACTACCAGTCGATCGGCTCGGGCGGCGGCATCAAGCAGATCACCGCGAAGACGGTCGATTTCGGCGCCTCGGACATGCCGTTGAAGCCGGAAGACCTGGACAAGAACGGGCTCGTGCAGTGGCCGCAGGTCATGGGCGGCGTGGTGCTTGTCATCAATTTGAAGGGCATCGGGCCCGGCCAGTTGACGCTCGACGGCAAGACCGTCGCGGGGATGTATCTCGGCAAGATCGCGAAATGGAACGACCCGGCGATCGCCGCCCTCAATGCCGGCGTCACCTTGCCCGACAAGGCCATCGCAACGATCCACCGATCGGACGGATCGGGCACCAACTTTATCTTTACGCACTACCTCTCCACCATCGATCCGGAGTTCAAGGACAAGATCGGCGAGAACACCTCGGTCGACTTTCCGGGCGGGCTCGGCGGCAAGGGGAATGAAGGCGTGGCGGCATTGGCCAGCCGCACCGACGGCGCGATCGGCTATGTCGAATACGCTTATGCGCTGCAGAACAAGATGGCCTACACGCAATTGCGCAACCAAAGCGGCGCTGCCGTATCGCCAAACAACAAGACGTTCCAGGCCGCCGCGGCCAATGCCGACTGGTCAAAGGCGCCAGGCTTCTATCTGCTGCTGACGAACCAGCCGGGCCCCGACAGCTGGCCGATAACCGGCGCCAGCTTCATTTTGATGCAGAAGCAGCAAACCGATCCGGCCAAGGCCAAGGAAGTGCTGAGCTTCTTCGACTGGGCCTTCCATAATGGCGGCCAGATGGCCGAGCAGCTCGACTATGTGCCGATCCCCGACAAGGTGAGCGGCGCGGTCGAGCAGAGCTGGAAACTGATCACCGGGCCGGACGGCAAGCCGGTGTGGACCGGCTCGGGTTCGTGAGGCGCGATGATCGTCGAGCGTTCGAGTTGCGGTTCTAAGGAGTTCCGAGCAAGCCGTGTCGGCAGAGATCGCGATCGGTAGAAAAGGGCGAGCGGCCGGACGCCACGGCGCGTTCGGCGACGCCGCTTTCAAAACCCTGACCCTCGCCTTCGCGGTGCTGGTGCTGGTGGTGCTGGCCGGGGTCATCGCCTCGCTGGTCCTCGGCGCCGCGCCGGCGCTGGAGCACTTCGGCTTCAACTTTCTGATCACCGAGGCATGGAACCCGGTGACCGAAAAATTCGGCGCGCTGGCCCCCGTCTACGGCACGCTCGTTACCTCGGCAATCGCGATGCTGATCGGGATTCCGGTAGCGTTCGGGATCGCGCTGTTCATCACCGAGTTGTGCCCGAACTGGCTGAAGCGGCCGCTGTCGATCATGATCGAATTGCTGGCGGCGATCCCGAGCATCATCTATGGGATCTGGGGCCTGTTTGTCCTGGCGCCCTTTGTGCAGGAGCATATCGAGCCGGCATTGATCGACACGCTCGGCGCGGTTCCGGGAATTGGTCTGTTGTTCCAAGGACCGCCGCTCGGCATCGGAGTCCTCACAGCGGGATTCATCCTCGCGATCATGGTGCTGCCGTTCATCTCAGCGGTCATGCGCGATGTGTTCGAGACCGTGCCGGCCGTATTGGGCGAGAGCACCTATGCGCTCGGCGCGACGACGAGCGAAGTGGTGTGGCGGGTCGTGCTCCCCTATGCGCGCATCGGCGTGTTCGGCGGCATTCTGCTCGGGCTGGGGCGGGCGCTCGGCGAAACCATGGCCGTCACCTTCGTCATCGGCAACGCGCACCATATCCACGCCTCGCTGCTGCAGCCCGGCACGACGATTTCGGCGGCGCTCGCCAACGAATTCACCGAAGCGGTCGGCGACCTCTATCTGTCATCATTGATCGCGCTCGGCCTGATCCTGTTTGTCATCACCTTTATCGTGCTGGCACTCGCGAAGCTGCTCCTGATCAGGCTCGAGAAGCAGGCCGGGAGCTGACGTGATACCGCTCTATGCCCGGCGCCGTCTGACCAACCGGATCATTATCGGCCTGTCGATTGCGGCGACCGGCTTCGGCCTGCTGTGGCTCGTCATGGTGCTGGGGACATTGTTGATCAACGGCGCGAGCGCGATCGGCCCGGCGCTGTTCGCGCAAATGACACCGCCGCCCGGCAGCAGCGGAGGCCTGTTGAACGCGATTGCCGGCAGCGTTGTCATGACCGGAATTGCGACGCTCATCGGCACGCCGACCGGCATCCTCGCCGGCACCTTTCTGGCCGAGTACGCGCGCGGCAGCCAATTCGGCGAGCTGGTGCGGTTCATCAACGACATCCTGTTGAGCGCGCCATCGATCATAATCGGCCTGTTTGTCTATGAGGCGATGGTCGTGCGCATGGGGCATTTCTCCGCCTGGGCCGGTGCGGTGGCGCTGGCGATCATCATGGTGCCGGTCATCGTGCGCACGACGGAGGATATGCTGCGCCTTGTGCCGAGCGCGCTACGCGAAGCCGCGGCAGCGCTCGGCGCACCGAAATGGAAGGTCGTCGTCATGGTCACCTACCGCGCCGCCCTGCAGGGCATGGTGACCGGGGTGCTCCTGGCGATTGCGCGCATCTCCGGCGAGACGGCACCGCTCCTCTTCACCGCGCTCAACAACCAGTTCTGGAGCACCGATCTCAACCGGCCCATGGCCAATCTGCCAGTTGTCATCTTCCAGTTCGCGATGAGCCCCTACGCGGATTGGCAGGTGCTGGCTTGGGGCGGCGCCTTGCTGATTACCGTCAGTATCCTCGTCCTCAACATCACCGCCCGCATCCTGGCGGCGTGGAGCAGCTTCAAGTCATGAATTCCCCCACAGCGCGACCGCTCGCCACCGAGCCCGATTCGCCCGATAGAGCCAGCGACGATACCGCGCCGCCGCGGCAGCCCCGCCGGCCGTTGGCGGCGCCGCCGATCGCCGCCCTCGTGCAGCGCAAGCCTGGTGACGAGGCACCGAAAACCGCGATGCCGGACGTCAAGGCGGATGTCCGGCACGTCAATTTCTTTTACGGCAAGTTCCAGGCGCTGCACGACATCAGCGTGCCGCTCTACGACCGGCGGGTCACCGCGTTTATCGGGCCGTCAGGCTGCGGAAAATCGACGCTATTGCGCATCCTGAACCGAATTTATGAGCTGTATCCAGGCCAAACGGCGACCGGTGAGGTCATCCTCGACGGAGAGAACATCCTGATGCCCGGTCTCGACCTCAACCGGCTGCGCGCCAAGATCGGCATGGTGTTTCAGAAGCCGACGCCATTCCCGATGGCGATATACGACAACATCGCCTTCGGTATCCGCCTCTACGAGAAGGTGTCGAAATCGGAGCTCGACGACCGCGTCGAATCGGCGTTACGGCGCGCCGCGCTATGGGATGAGGTGAAAGACAAATTGCGCGACAGCGGGTTGAGCCTGTCCGGCGGGCAACAGCAGCGGCTCTGCATCGCGCGAGCGATCGCGATCGAGCCGGAGGTGCTACTGCTCGACGAGCCCGCTTCGGCGCTCGACCCGATCTCGACGCAGCGCATCGAGGAGCTGATCGCCGAGCTGAAGGCCGACTATTGCATCGCGATGGTCACGCACAACATGCAGCAGGCAGCGCGCAGCTCGGATTACACCGCATTTCTTTACCTCGGCGAACTTGTCGAGTTCGACGAGACCGAGACGATCTTCACGCATCCGCGGGTGCGCCGGACCGAGGATTACATCACCGGCCGGTTCGGCTGACAACGAGGGCGAACATGCCTGCCGAGCACATCATCAAGAGCTATGACGAAGAGCTGGCGCGGCTCAACAAGATGGTCGTCGAGATGGGCGGGCTCGCGGAAAGCCAGCTCGCCGCGGCGATCGACGCCGTTGTCAGGCGCGACAGCGCGCTCGCCGCTCGTGTCGTCGAGGGCGACGCCGCTGTCGACCAGATCGAGCGCGACCTCGACAATCTAGCGATCCGGCTGTTTGCATTACGCCAGCCAATGGCGCGCGATCTGCGCGAGATCTTTGTCGCGCTGAAGATCGCCAGCGATCTCGAACGTATCTGCGACTACGCCGCGAACGTTGCGAAGCGCTCGATCGCGCTGTCGCAGGCGCCGCCCGTGCAGCTCGTGCATGCGTTGCCGCGCATGGCGCAATTCGCGTTGCTGCTCGTCAAGGATGTCATCGACGCGTATGTCGAGCACGATGCCGACAAAGCGCTCGAGGTCTGGAAGCGCGACGAGGAGCTCGACGAGATGTATTCGAGCCTGTTCCGCGAGTTCCTGACCTACATGATGGAAGACCCGCGCAATATCGGGACGTGCACGCACCTGCTGTTCATGGCGAAGAACATCGAACGGATCGGCGACCATGCGACGAACATCGCCGAGAACCTCTATTACCTTGTGCACGGCACGCCGCTGACGCAGGCGCGGCCAAAGGGCGATAAATCGAGCCTCGAAGTCGTCGCGCCCGATCGGGCGCAGAGCCGGTGAAGCCGCTCGTCCTGATCGTCGAGGACGAGGCGCCGCTCGTCGCGCTGTTGCGCTACAATCTCGAAAAAGAGGGCTTCGCCGTCGCCGAAGCGGCGGATGGAGAAGAGGCGCTGTTGCAGATCGCCGAGCGGCGGCCCGATGCGGTATTGCTCGATTGGATGCTGCCCCTGGTCTCCGGCATCGAGGTGTGCCGCCAAATCCGGCGGGCGCCGGCGACCCGCTCGACCCGTTCAGCCTCAGCGAACTGATCGCGCGGCTGCGCGCGGTCATCCGGCGGGCGCAGCCGAATGCGAGCGAACAGACGCTGCGCTATGCCGATGTCACGATGGATCTCGTGGCGCACCGGGTCACGCGCGCCGGAAAGGCGATCCACCTCGGCCCGACCGAGTTCCGCCTGTTGCGGCATTTCCTGCAGCAGCCGCGCCGGGTCTTTTCGCGCGAGCAGCTGCTCGACCAGGTATGGAGCCAGGACGCGGAAATCGAATTGCGCACCGTTGATGTCCATATTCGGCGATTGCGCAAAGCGCTCAACGAAGCCGGCGCCGGAGACCTGTTGCGCACCGTGCGCTCGGTCGGCTACGCCCTCGACCGGACCCGCTGAACTCGGACCCGCTTCAGCCGATCAGCAAGCTTACCGGGATTATCACGGCGGCGGCTTTGAGCGGCCAGATCCAGCCCTCGGCATAGACGAGCGCGGCGAGCGCCGCGGCGCACCCGACCAGCAGCAGCTCGTAGACGCCTATCTCAAAGCGATTGCGCATAGCGCCGGAAAATAGCATGAAATCACGGCAGGGGACCGGGACATCATGCCACGATGAGACGGGCCATTCTTTGCGCCGGGCTGGCGCTGCTGCTGCTCGCCGGCTGCTCATGGCTGCCGCGGGCGGGACCGAGCGGGTCCGAGGTCGAAGCTCAGGCCGCGACCGGCGACCAGGTCTCGTTCGACCTCGTCAAGGTCGATGACGCGGTCATCAAGGTCCTGCGCACGCAGGGCGAGCCCGGTTTTCCCGAGCGATTCAAGAAGTACGCCCCGCCGACGGAATACAAGATTGCCGTCGGGGATACGGTGTCGGTCATCATCTGGGAAGCGGCGGCGAACGGGCTGTTCGGCGAGTCGCTGGCCGAATGGTCGGTCCCCTCCGGCGTTGCGAGCCGGCTGTTCGGGACCCCGACAACCGGCGCGGGCACACTGTTGAGCACGGGTGAGAGCGTCACCGCCTTTGCCTCCGATGCCGTTACCCGGCTCCTCGGCCTGCAGGAGGGACCAGACCAAACCGGCTTCGCCGCGCCGGGAGCGCGGCCGGCGCCGACCGGGGCGACGCCAGCGGGCGGCGGAGCGGCGCTGGGGTTGGGAACGGCCGGAGCGGCGCAAGGGCTCGCCGGCCTTGCCGGGCAGGAGCTGGGCGGCGCCACGCTCAGCCAGAACCGTCCGCAAACAGCCCCGCTCGGGGTGGCTCCGGGCGGCGCGCTGCCGACGACCCTGCCGCTCAACCCGCTAACGACGCCGACGATGACGTCGCGCAGTGTCGAGGAGCTGCTGCAGCAGGCAACGAGCAGCGGGCGGCCCGGGACCCGGGTTCCGGACCAGCAGGTCGGTCCGGACGGGGCGATCAGCATTCCTTATGCGGGCCGGGTTCCCGCGGCGGCGCGCAGCCCGGCCGAGGTCGAGCGCACGATCGAGGCGCGCCTCGGCCCCAAGGCGCTGGAACCACACGCGCTTGTCGTCATCCGGCGCAGCATCTCCAATTCGGTTGCCGTCGCGGGCGACGCGGTGAAGGGCGGGCGCGTGCCGCTGTCTCCCGGCGGCGACAGGCTGCTTGAGGTTGTCGCAGCAGCCGGCGGAGCCAATGCGCCGCCGCACGAAACCTTTGTCCAGCTGTCGCGCGGCGGGCTCACCGCAACCGTGTCGCTCGCGACGCTGGTCGACCACCCCGATCAGAACATCTTCGCCGAGCCGGGCGACGTGTTGACCGTCATCCGGCGGCCGCAAACGTTCAGCGCGTTTGGCGCAAGCGGCAAAAATGACGCGATCACCTTTGGCAGCGAGAACCTGTCACTGGCCGAGGCGCTCGCCAAAGCGGGCGGGCTGCTCGACGATCGCGCCGATCCGAGAGCGGTGTTTCTGCTGCGTTACGAGCCGGTCAGCCTCGTCCACGCGCTTGGCCAGCCGATCGCGACCGCGGCGCCGGACGGCATCTCGCCGATCGTCTACCGGTTCGATCTGGCGGACGCCAAATCCTATCCGCTCGCGCAGGAATTCCGGGTGCGCGACAAGGACATCATCTTTGTCGCGAATGCCGAGCTTGCGGGGGTCTACAAGGGCTTCAACGCCCTTTCGAAGCTGACGGGACCGATCATTACCGGGCTCTTGGTCTGCCAGACAGGCAAGTGCTGATCCGATGACGCATCATCGAACGAGCCGGCCGACCGCATCGGCGTGAAAGGCGGCGAGATCCTCGGGCCCGAAATAGCTGATGTCGCCCGGCGTCGCGAGGGCGACCGCGGCGGCATAAGCGGCGAGCCGGATCGCGAGATCGAGATCGCCGTCGAGGAGACCGTGGATCAGCCCGGCAACAAACGAGTCGCCGGCGCCGATCCGGTCGACGATCTCAACGGGGTATCGCGGCGCGTAACGGATCTCGCCGCGCGCCAGCAAGAGGTCACCGGGTTCCTCGCCCGGCGGACGGGTCACCGCGACGAGCGGCACGCCGTAGCGCCCGGCGATCGCCTCGGCGAGGCGCTCGGCTTGTTCGGCAAAGCCGAGGAC
>VAZF01000249.1 GCA_005888425.1 Alphaproteobacteria bacterium | reverse complement strand
AAGCTGAGGAGCGTCGGGTCGCCCTTCGAGAAATTGTTGTTGTTGACGACGATCGGCCGCACCTCGCCGTCGAGGCTTTGCTGCTCGCGGTAGCTGCTCATCCAGGCGCCGGAATGCTTTCCTGGCCGCGCGAAATTGTCGTGCAGAAAGAGGCCGATCGGGCGATCGGCGGCGTCGCGCACCTCATAGGCGCGCACATCCGGGTGATAGACTGGGCAGTCGCGGCGCTCGATAAAGCGCAAGCCGAACAGCCGCTCGGCCGTGTCGAACGCCGCCTGGACGATGTTGTCGAGCACGAAGTACGGCTTTACCGAAGCCTCGTCGAGCGCGTATTTCGCCTGCCGCACCTTCTCGGCGTAATAACGCCAATCCCAGGGCGCGATCGGCTCGTTGAGGCCGTCGGCACGAGCCATTGTCTCCAGTTCGGCGCGCTCCTCGGCGGCTTTGCGCTTGGCCGCCTCCCAGACCGCACGCAGCAACGCCGCGGCCGCTTCCGGGGTTTTTGCCATCGTATCGTCGAGGCGGTAGGCCGCGAAACTGTCGTAGCCGAGAAGCCGCGCCTGCTCGGCCCGCAACGCCATGATCTCGCCGATCAGCTTCCGGTTATCGTGATCGCCGGGATGCGCGCCGCGCGCCGTCCAGGCCTCGTGGGCCGTTCGGCGCAGATCGCGGCGGGCCGAAAAGCTCAGAAACGGCTCGACCGAGGCGCGCGACAGGGTAATCGCGTAATGGCCGTCAAGGCCGCGCGCCTTGGCCGCCTCCGCCGCAGCGGCGCGGGCGAAATCGGGCAGGCCCGCGAGGTCGCCTTCCTCGAGCATAAGGCGCCACTCGTCTTCATCATGCAGCACGTTTTGACCGAACAACGTGTGCAGGCTCGCGAGGCGCGCGGAAATCTCGGCCATGCGCGCCTTCTGCGCCGGATCGAGCAATGCGCCGGCGCGCACGAAGTTGAGATGGTGGCGATCGAGAAGCCGAAGCTGCTCGGGCGCGAGACCGAGCTGGTCGCGGCCCTGCCACAGCGTGTCGATGCGCGCGAAGAGGCCGGGATCGAGCATAATCCGGCTGCGGTGCGCCGCGAGCTTTGGCGCGTAGTCCCGGTCGAGCGCATCGAGCGCCGGGTTTGTCGCGCTCGAGGTCAGGTTGTTGAAGACGCGGCTGACGCGGCGCAGCAGCCGCCCGCTGCGCTCCAAGCCCTCGATTGTATTAGTGAAATCGGGCGCTTCGGAGGAGCCGGCGATGCCGTCGATTTCGGCGATGTGCTCCGCCATGCCGCGGTCGAAGGCGGGCGGAAAATGCTCCGGCCGGATACGGTCGAAGGGCGGCAGCTCGAACGGCGTGTTCCAGGCTTCGAAGAACGGGTTTTCGGTCATTGGTGCAGCTAATTTTCGAAAGAGGTCAGGGAGATTCCATCGTCGCTGTGCTTCTCGCAATGGCAGCTTAGAGGGACGTCATCGCGAGCCAAGCAAAGCAATCCCCGCGAAGGCTACGCGATGAGGCGGTCGAGGTCGGAATGCGGCGGTGAAAAGCCGGGGAAGATCGTCGCCAGCGCACGATCGGGGAGACGCAGATGGCGCGCGACGACCGGCGCCAACACGGCACGGAAATCGGTCGTCACAGCAAGATCGCGGCTTTCGTAGAGCGCGTCCGATCCAAGGCCGGGCCACTCGCCGTACACCCGGCCGCCCTGCACGACGCCGCCCAATACCCAGATGACATTGCCGTGGCCGTGATCGGTGCCGCCATCGCCGTTCTCGCGCACCGTGCGGCCGAATTCAGACAGCACGACAATGGCGGTGTCCCGCCAATCCGCGCCGAGCGCTTTGGCGAACGCTGCGAGCCCGTCGCCGAGCGGGCGGAGCCGCTCCGCCAACTGCCCGGCATGATTGCCCTGGCGCACATGAGTGTCCCAGCCGCCGAGGCTGACAAGGGCGAGACGGATCTTGCGGTTGTGCGCCATAAGCCCGGCAAGCCGCGCCGCCACGGCCGGAAAACCGTTGGCCGCTGGCGCCCCGCCATCCGCGGGGTCGGGGGGCGACGGCAATCCGGCGATCAGCTCGGCGCGCGCCTTGCGGCCCTGACGATACGCCTGGCCGATCGCGTCCTTGCCGGCATAGAGGCGGTCGAAAGCGCTGGCGATTTCGGGCTTGTCGATCGCGAGCGGTGTTGCGGCGGCCGGGCCGAGCGGCAGGTTGGCGACCGGCATGCGGCCCTTCAGGATCTGCGGCAGGATCGGGCCAACCGCGACGGCCTCAGTCGGGTCGCTCGACAGGCCGGGCGTCGCCGCAAGCAGCCGGTTCATCCAGCCATCGGCGGTGGCGCGGCGTCCCGGCGTGCCGTTTTCGATAAAGAGCTGGGCGTCGAAATGCGAGCGCGTCGGGTCGGGCGAGCCCGCGGCGTGCACAAAAGCGAGCTGTTTTTCCTGCCACAACGGCATCAGCGCGGCGAGCGCCGGATGCAAGCCGAAATGCTCGTCGAGCGGGAGCGCTCCCTCCGCCGCGCCGGGCTTTGCGATCGCGATTGTCGGGCGGGTGGCGTAATAGGCGTCATCGCCGTGCGGCACGACGACGCTGAGACCGTCGACCGCGCCTCGCAACAGCACGACGACAAGCCGCTTCGGCGCGTCGGTCGAGGCGGCCCAGGCGCGGCCGCACAATGCGGCCAGCGAAGCTCCCGCCGAGACGCCGAGGAAATCGCGCCGGTGCATCGTCTTCCTATCGCCGCATGAAATCGGGGCTGCCGAGGATCAGGGCGGCCTGTAGGTCCGGCGGCGCCTGCGTCACGGCGAGATGGGTTCTTCCGCTCAGGCCCGTGCCCAAGGTGGCGAGGAGCGGCGCCGCTTCGACGGGTTTCGCGCCCTCGACGACCGGCAGGTTGCCGCCGGCGAGCGCCTTGGCGAAATTGACGCGCAGCAGGCTGGCATCGGGGCTGAGCCACGCCGCCTCGGTGTCACGGTAGCCGTCGGGTGTCATACAGCCGTAGAGCGGCTGTCCGAGCCGCGTCATCGCGCCGAGCAGCGGCTTTGGATCATCGACCTGCGCACCGGCGGCGCGCGCCGCGGACAGCACAAAGCGGTAGGGCGATTTGTATTTCGCGGCGGCGCTGTCGCGGAATTCGCGGCTGGCGAACAGCGCCTTCAGCACGGATTTAATATCGCCGTCGGTCTCCTGAAAACGCGTTGCGAGCCGATCGACGAGTGCCGGCGGCGGCTGGTCGGCGACAAAATACTGGGTCAGCTCGAAGGCGATATGACGCGCGGTCGCCGGGCTTTTCGCGAGGATATCGAGCGCGGCCTCACCTTCCGCTTCGCCATTCCCCGCGATGTCCTGACCGAGGAAATGCTTGTCGCCATTGTCGTGACGCGCGGGATAGAACACGAACCCACTGCCCGAAACCGGCAACGCGTTTGGCCGCGCGAGCCCCCAGCCGGTCAGGATGCGCGCCAGCGCGACGACATCGTCCTGCGTGTAGCCGCCATCGGCGCCGAGCGTGTGCAATTCCATCAGCTCGCGCGCATAGTTTTCGTTGATCCCAGCCTCGCGGCCGTTCAAGCCCTTGCTGCCGGCAGCGGCGTTCTGCGCGTTGTCGAGATAGAACAGCATCGCCGGGTGGTGCGCGGTCGCGCCGAGAAGATCGCGGAAACGTCCCAGCGCGTGGGGGCGGATCGCCTCGGCCTCGTAGGCGCCGATCCACAGCCGGTCGAGCGCCTTGTTCGCGAAGACATTGAAATGGTTGTACCAGAAATCGACCATGACCTCCTGCAGCTGGCGCGGGCTGTAGAGGGCGCGCCAGATGCGGGCGGTCTGCGCCTGTTCGAGGATCAGCCGGGCATGCTGGCGCCGCGCCTTCTGGTCCTCGGGCGAGGGCTGCATGCCATCGGTCGCGCGCAGCGGCCCGTATTCGGCGAAGAGCTGCACCGGATCGAGCTTGAGCGTCTCGAGGGCAGCGAGGCGGTCGGTCAGTGCGGACGGTTCGGGCATCGAGGCGGGATCGAGCTGCTCGGCGATGTAGCGGTCGATGCCGAGCGCCTTGATGTGCTTGACGTCCGCCGCGCTCGGCCCAAAGGCCAGCCGATCGAGAATGTGCAGTATCTGACGGTCCGAGGAGCGATCGGCAGCAACAGCCGCTCCGCAAAACCCGAGAAACAGCAGAACCACCACGGTTATCGCGGCGAAGGCCGGGATCCACCGTTCAGGTGCTCGTGCCTCTGATGAGTGGGTCCCGGCCTTCGCCGGGACGACGGAATTGGCGAAACGGGTTCTCATAGGGACATTCAGTCGTATTCTCGTTCTACACGCCAACAGTGCGGCGGCATCCCCGCGTTAACTGCGTTTACGCTTGCGGAAGTCGGGGCGGCGCTTTTCGAGGAAGGCGGCCGTGCCCTCCTTCGATTCCTCGCTGTTGTAATAAAGCGCCAAGGCCTCGAAGCCCAAGGCGCCGATGCCGCGGATATTGTCGCTGTCGGCGTTAAAGGAGCGCTTCGCGATCGCGATCGCAGTTGGGCTGAGCGCCAGGATCTCGCGGCACCACGCCTCGACCTCGGCATCAAGCTGCTCGGCGGGCACGACCTTGTTGACGAGGCCCATCTGAAACGCCTCGGCGGCGGTATAGCGACGGCACAGAAACCAGATCTCGCGCGCCCGCTTGTCGCCGACATGACGCGCGAGAAACGCGGTGCCCCAGCCGGGATCGACCGAGCCGACGCGAGGTCCGACCTGGCCGAAGACGGCCTTTTCGGAGGCGATCGTCAGGTCGCAGACCGTCGCCAGCACGTTGCCGCCGCCGATCGCGTAGCCCTGCACTTTGGCGATGACGGGCTTCCGGCTCTCGCGAATCATGCCGTGCAATTCCTCAATCGGTAGACCGACGAGACCGCGGCCGCCATAGCCCTTATCGGATTGCGAGCCGCTGGCGCGCGCCGAATTGTCGCCGCCCGAGCAGAAGGCGCGGTCCCCGGCCCCGGCCAGCACGACAACGCCGATATCCTCATCCTCTTCGGCGTCGCGCATGGCGTCGAGCATCGCCTCGACGGTGTCGGCGCGAAACGCATTCAGCACCGTCGGGCGGTTGATCGTGATCGTCGCGATGCCGTCGCGCTTGTCGTAGAGGATGTCCTGATAGGCCATGGGGGCTCAGCTCCGGAGGGTCGATACCGGCCTCGGACGATGCGGCGGAAGCTGCCGGCGGCGCAAGGCCTGCGCTGATTACTCTGCTGGTTCGTGCAGGCGGGCTCCGGCGGCGCTGTGCGGTTGTGGAGCCGGTGGGAGCCGAACGAACTC
>VAZF01000248.1 GCA_005888425.1 Alphaproteobacteria bacterium | reverse complement strand
CGCTCGCCGAGTTCAAGAAGGAGGTCGGCGAGTTCACCACATACCTGAAGGAAACCCCGCCGTCGGAAGGGTCGAGCGGCGTCCTCTACCCCGGCGAGATCGAGCACCGCCGCGAGCAGGACCGCCGCCAGAACGGCATCGAGGTCGAGGATTCGACCTGGGACAAGATCAAGTCGCTGGCGCAGGATTACGGCCTCGCCCGCCAGCTCGCTCTTTGAACAAAACTCCCTCTCCCTGTCGGGGAGAGGGTTTCACCGCAAGCATTGCTGAAAGATGCGGCCGCAGTAATTCGTGCCGTCGCGCAGATAAAGGAATTCCGGCGCGGCATGATCGACCGTAAATGACACGACCCGCCCGCCCTGCGCCAGCAATGATACCTGGCAGTAATTCTTCAAATCCTGCGCGCGATAGACGAGCACCGCACCGCCCGCCGGACCCGGAGCGACGCCGCGGGGCGGCCCGGCGCATTGCGCGACTGCCGCGACCGGCATGCCCGGCAGGCGCGGCGCCATGGCTTGCCACGCCGCCTCCTCGCTCGGAATCGTCGAGACCTCCGCGACCGGCCCGGCGCAGCCCGCGCTCATTAGAAATGTCGCTAGCAGAACCGGCCGAAAGATCACGTCCAAGCCCCCTGTGCCCCGCCCGCATTTACCATACTTCGCCGCACTATGCCTCGCTCTGGCCGCGCTGGGTCGAGGCCGTAAACCGAAAATTAACGGGCTCGGAGGTATCCCCGGTGAATCGCCACGCGCAGGGATGAATCGTGAACCTTAGAGCCGGCGGGCTGCCAGCGATCACCCGCTCTCGCGCAGGAAATCGCCGGCGACGCATCCGGCCGGGCGCTGTCCCGCTGGGCGCCGAGCGCTAGGCAAGCGAATGCGACGGACCAATCGCCTTCTCACGATGCTCAAATCGGCGCGGCTGCAGCACGCGACGCTGGCGCTGTTCACGTTGGTCGTCCTGGCCTATGCGGCGATCGCGCTGCGCTCGATCTGGCGGGTCTCGGATCAGGTCCTGGAGAATGCCGCAAGCACGGTCGGGGTGGCCGCGCTGACCGGCTTTGGGCTCTTTGCGGTGTCCGCGCTGGCGCTCGCCTGGATGATGAGCGGCACGCTCGACCGCCAGCAGCGCAAGCTCACCGATCTGCGCGAGCGCGAGGAGCAGTTCAAGGAACAGACCGCGCTCCTGCAAAGCACACTCGAACATATGGGCCAGGGGATCAGCGTGTTTGATCGCCACGGCCGGCTGCTCGCGTGGAATTCGCGTTTTGTCGAGCTGCTCGAATTGTCGCCGCCGGCCGAACTGCCCTCGCTTTATGACATCCTCGTTTATCAGGCGCGGCGCGGCGATTTCGGCCCGGTCGATCCGGTCAGCGAGGCGCGCGAGCGGATCGAGCAGTTCTATCGCGGCCTGCCGAGCGTGCGCGAACGGGTCACCGGCGACGGGCGCACGCTGCAGATCCATCGCTACGCGATGCCGGACGGTGCCGTCGTCTCGCTCTATTCCGACATCACTGAGCGCAGGGCGGCCGAGCAGGAGATGACCGAGGCGCGGAAGGCCGCCGAACTCGCCAACCGCTCGAAGAGCGATTTTCTCGCCAATATGAGCCATGAGCTGCGCACGCCATTGAACGCGATCATCGGCTTCTCCGATGTCATTTGCAGCGAGTTTCTCGGGCCGATGCGCGACAGGAAATATCTCGGCTACATCAACGATATCCATTCGAGCGGGCTGCATCTGCTGTCGATCATCAACGATGTCCTCGACATGTCGAAGATCGAGGCCGGCAAGCTCGAGCTCGCGAGCGAGATCGTCACCATCCAGCGCGTCATCGCCGAGTCGCTGCGCATGGTCAGCGAGCGGGCGCAACGCCGCAACATCGAGCTGGTGACTGAGCTCTCCGGCATCGAGACCGGCATCTGGGGCGATGAGCGCGCGATCAAGCAGATCGTGCTGAACCTGGTGTCAAACGCCGTCAAATTTTCGCATGACGGCGGGCGCGTCGATATTCGCGCCGTGCTCGACCCGAATGGCGGGCTCGTGATCGAGGTCGAGGACCGCGGCATCGGCATGTCGGCCGCGGAATTGGAACGGGCATTGCAGCCCTTTGGGCAGGCCAACACCGGCGCGGCGCGCCTCTATGGCGGCACCGGGCTTGGTCTGCCGATCACAAAGGGGCTGGTCCAAGCGCATCATGGCGAGCTTACGATCGACACGACCCCGGAGCGCGGCACCAAGGTCCGCGTCGTCTTGCCGCCGCACCTCACCGCGACGGCCGCGGAATCCGATCCGGCAAAAGCACACGCACCAAGCGAACCGCAGGAGGATCGCGCGGTCGCCTGATCAGACCGCAGGTTTGACGGGCCGCGCTACGCCGTCCAGGCGAAAGAAAAAAGTGGCTGGAATCACGACCAGTGCCGCGATCGCCATTATTCTGAAGCAATCGGCATAGGCCCGCAGCGTCGCGCTGTCCAAAAGCGACAAGTGATCTGGCGCTGCGCTGGCGTCGAGGCCGGCCGACACGCCGGCCATTCGCGCGATGATCCGGACTTGCAGAATTGCCGTCATCAGCACGACGCCCGAGGCGCAGCCGAGCTGACGCAGCAAACTGAACAGACCCGCTGCATCCGTGCGCTTCTCCGTCGGCAGCGTGGCATAGGCGAAGTTGTTCAAGGCTATCAGAACGATGCCAGCCCCCATTGCCTGCACCGTACTGCCGAAGACGATCACAGACAGGCTGTTGGCCGGGCGAATTTCTGACAGCAGCATCAAGCCGATGACGATCAAGACCGAACCGGTCCCCAATACGACACGGTGATCGATCCTGCGGACCAGCGGGCCGACAGCGAGCACGATCAGCAGCATGAACACGGCGCGCGGCACGATCGTGAAGCCCGCGAGCGTCGGCGGATAACCAAGCGGCGCTTGCACCAGTATCGGCAGGAAAACAATCGCTGTGAACAGCAGCGCGCTCGTGCTGAAGTTGAGGAACGCTGCAGTGGCGAAATTCACGTCCTTGAACACGTCAAATCGCAAGATCGTCGGGCCGGAACGCCGCGCCCGCGCCGCTGTGACGCCGAGCGCGATCAGTGCGATGGAAGCCTCGCCAATCAGCTCCGGCGACTGGAGCCATGCGCGGCCGACCGCCCGGTCGAGGCATAGCTGCAGCGCGCCGACGCCAAAGATCAGCAACACGATACCGACCACGTCCAGCGGAGCGCCGGCCTTGTCTTCCGATTCCGGGAGGAACTGCCGGGCTCCCCAGAGCACGGCGGCGCCGAGCGGGAGATTGATCGCAAAGGCCCATCGCCATGAGGCAAGATCGGTAATTATCCCGCCTATCGCAGGACCTAGTATCGGGCCCAGCATGGCTGCGGCGCCCCAGATGGCCAGAATGCGCGGGTGGCGCTCGCGCGGATAGATGTCGAGCAGGACGGCCTGCGCGAGCGCCGGGAGAACGCCACCGCCCGCGCCTTGAACGATCCGGAACGCGATGAGCGAGCGCCCGGACCAGGCGAGCGAACAGAGCAGCGCTCCGAGGACGAACAACCCAACTGCGAAAGTGTACAGTCGTCTCGGACCGAGCCGGCGCCGCAGCCACCCGGTCAGCGGTACCATGACCGCGGCAGCGCACAGATACCCGGTCATTACCCAGGCGCCGAGCTCGATCCCGCCGCCAAGATCGCGCTCCAGCTGCGGCAACGCGACGTTTGCGAGGGTCGCGTCAGCGGCCTGCATCGCAGTCGCCGTCATCAACGCGATGGTTGCAAAGCGCCGTTCCGAACTGTTCCGCGCGATCACCTCAATTGTCATTCTCTGTCGGTATCCTGATTTGCGAGGCAGAAATCGGACACGCTCGGCCCTCTCACCTTAGGTCACAGACTCATTATGGCGCAGCCAGAGATGGGTGGCAGCCAGCTTTAGCATCGCGAGGAAGTTGGCGGCGTGCTTTTCGTAGCGCGTGGCGAGCCGACGGAAGTGTTTGATGCGGTTGAAGAACCGCTCGATGCGGTTGCGCGCGCGGTAGAGCGCCGGGCTGAAGCAGGGTTTGCGGCGGCGATGGACCATCGGTGGGATGTTTGGCGCGGCACCGGCGGCCTCGATCTGCCGGCGCAACCAATCGGCGTCATAAGCCTTGTCGGCCAGCACGATGGTGTCGGGGCGCAAATGCCCGAGCAGCTGCGCCGCCACCGGACAGTCGCCCGCCTGACCCGGCGTCAGGATCAGTTCGAGCGGCAGGCCGCGAGCGTCGGTCAGGGCGTGGATCTTGGTGGTCAACCCGCCGCGGGAGCGGCCCATACAGCGATCCGGGTGGCTTTTTTTGAGTTGGCGGCATGCTGATGCACGCGCACCGAGGTGCTGTCGATCATCTGCACATCGCCGTCAAAGGCCTGGCTGACCGCGGCCATGACGCGGTCCCAAACCCCGGCTTTGCGCCACCGCACAAAGCGGTTGTAGCAGGTCGTGGGCGGGCCGAACTCCTTCGGCAAAGCGCGCCACGGCGCGCCCGTCCGCAGCACCCAGAAAATTCCGTTGAGCACCCGCCGATCATCCACCCGCGGCACTCCGCGCGGCTTGTTCGGCAAGAGCGGTGCGATCACGCCCCACTCGAAATCCGTCAGCTGGTACGCCTGCATGATCCAGCTCCCCCAGTTGGGAAGCTTGAATCACATCGCGATTCCGCTGGGAATCCCTTTTATGAGTTCATGACCTAGCCCTCGTCGCTCGTTAGCCGACTAAACAGGTTTGACTGCCTCAGTTCGAGGCCATTACGGCCTGTTTGGCGACCGCAAATTCCCGTCCGTGTCGGCTCG
>VAZF01000247.1 GCA_005888425.1 Alphaproteobacteria bacterium | reverse complement strand
CCGGCTTGCGGCTGGGCGTCCTCGAATGCGGCTTTGGCTGGTTGCCATTCTGGGGCCGCCGTATGGACGAGCAGTACGCCTATGTCGGCTCGACCGCCGCGCTGAGCAGGAAGCCGAGCGAGTACCTGACGGGCGGCCGGTTTTTCTGCAGCATCGAGCGGCAGGAGGGCGAGGACATGTTCACCATGGTCACCGACTTTCTCGGCGACGGCGTGTTGATGTACGCCTCGGACTACCCGCATTCGGAGTGCCAGTTCCCCGACTCGGTTGACAATGTCCTGGCCTGGCAAAGCCTCGGTTCGGAGACGCGGGAGAAGCTGTTCTGGGGCAACGCGGCGCGCTTTTTCAAACAGAGCTGATCGGCATACCCGGGGTGGGTCGTGCGCAATTACATCTGCGTAACCAAGCTTGGGCTCATCCTAAATCGTCGTCCCGGCAAAGGCCGGGGCCCACTGATCCGCTAGCCAGACGGCTGACGAGTGGGTCCCGGCCTTCGCCGGGACGATGGGCTTAGCTGAACACGCCGGGAGCCGAGGGATGATTGTCGAACAGATCTGGACCGCCAATTCCGGACGGAATTTCAATTACCTGATCGCCTGCTCCGAAACCGGCGAGGCGCTCGCGATCGATCCGCTCGACTACCAGAAATGCCTCGCCGCCGCGAAGGCAAAGGGCTGGAACATCACGCAGGTGCTGAACACGCACCATCACCGCGATCATACCGGCGGCAACGATCAGGTCATCGGCGCGACGCACGCCAAATTGCTGGCGCATGCCGGCGCCAAGGACCAGATCGAGGGCATCGACCGCGGCCTCAAGGCCGGTGACGTCATCAAGGTCGGCAAGACCGTCGAATTGGAATGCCTCGACACGCCGGGCCATACGATGTCGCATATCTGCGTCGTCGCGCATGGCGACCGTCCGGCCTTGTTCTGCGGCGACACGCTGTTCAACGCGGGCGCCGGCAATTGCCACAATGGCGGTCACCCGAACGAGCTCTACAACACCTTTGCGGCGCAACTCTCGAAGCTGCCGGACGAGACGCTGATCTATCCCGGCCACGACTACATCGCGCGCAATCTCGCTTTCACCTTGGACCGCGAGCCCGACAATGCGAGCGCCAAGGCGATGCTGCCGAAGATGGAGCAGCAGGACACGACAAAGGCGTTGGTGACGACCTTGAGCCTCGAAAGGGAGATCAATACCTTTTTCCGGCTGACGAGCCCGAGCGTGATCCGCCGCTTGCGCGAAGCCTTTCCGGATCTGCCCGACAATCCGGATCCGAAGACCGAGGAGCGGAGCGACGAAAGCATCCCGATTGATGAAGACAGCCGGCACGAGATTGCTGCGCTTCGCTCGCAATGACATCGAGGGAAACGGGAGAGGAATGCCGAAATCCGATCGGAGAGACTGCTAGGCGGGCCAGGCGTCGAGAATCGCCTCCGCCTCCGCGGTCTCGATCTGCTCGGAGAAGCGCGCGCGATAGAGCGTCATTAGCGCGTCGTGAGTTTTGTCGGACGAGCTACACAGCGCATCGCTCGCCAATACAACGCGATAGCCGAGATCGACCGCGTCCATCACCGCCGCGAGCACGCAGACATCGGTTTCGGCGCCGGTGACGACCAGGCTGTCGACGCCACGCTCGCGCAACAGTCTGTGCAAGGCGGGTTCGCTGAACGGCGAATAGAGGCGCTTGTCGATGACTGCGGCCGGCGGCGCGAGCCGGGCCAGCGGCGGCACCAACTCCAGCAGCCGCTTGTCGATCCGCTCCAAGGTCAGCTCGGCCCAATGCCGGTAGTAGCGCCGCCAGCTCCCCGGCAGCTCGTCAGGATGATGCGCCGGAATGAAGCGGGTGAAGATCGTCTGCTCGGGGTGACGCTCCGCGATCTCGACGACGACCGGCAAGACGCGCTTCATCCACGGCGTATGCCAGGGCGTGTCGTCGGCGAATAAATTCTGCATGTCGATGCAGAGATGGGCGGTACGCGGCCCGAGCGGACCAAAGCGCAGCGGGCCCGGTTGCGGCATCTGTTGCGTCATACCGGCCTAACGAATGCCGGCCGGCCCAGGGTTCCGCCTCATCGCTGGTTCAACGCTGTGCGTCCTTCGAGACGGCCGCTTCGCGGTCTCCTCAGGATGAGGGATTTTCGTTATGCCATCCACAACGTCCCTCATGCTGAGGAGCGCTCCGCAGGAGCGCGTCTCGAAGCACGCAAGGTGTCGATGCAACCGCAGCGCAAAGCTCCCGCGGTGCGGGAGAGGGGCTTAACCGCGAGAATGCAAACAAAAAGCCCCTCTCCCGCGCGGGAGAGGGGCTTTTAGCGCGCGGTGCGTTACGCCGGGTGGAAGACGAGCGAGCGCAATTCGATGCTTTCGCGCGGCATCGCGTCGGGCGGGGTTGTCGGGTCGGTGAAGCCGGTATGCGGCATGAACCGCGCGCGGTCGGTCTTCGTGTCGCAGCACTTCAAGAGAAGCGCTTCGTCGCGCCGCATCTCGGGCACGTAGTACCATTGATGCGCCGGGTTGTATTTCACCGAGTAGGTCTCGCCGACACGGTCGCGGTAGACGAGATCGGACGGGACCAGATCGTCGAAAGCGACGCTGCGCGCGTCGCACACCGCGAGCGGCGAGTCGCGCAGCGGCTCCGGCAGGGTCGGCCGCCACAGATTGACGACCTGCACCCGGCCGCGCAGCAATTCCTCGGCATCCTCACCCAGGAGATCGCGGACGCGCTGCGGGCCCGAGCGCGCGGTGTGGTCGACATGCACCCGGGTCGCCGGCTGGCGCGGCATGCCGGCCTGGCGGCGGTCGACACCGTCAACGCGGCGGCGCTGGACATGGTCGAAGATAAAGACGCGGCTGGCGCCCAGCGCCTGCTTGATGAATTCGGCCGCCTCCGGGTAGTAGACGGCGCGGACCTCGTCATCGTCCCAGAAATCCCTGACCGCGCTGCGCTGTTCGACGAGCGCGAAGCCACAGGTGTCGAGCCCGATCTCGTGCGAAATCGGCCTCATGTCATGGATCGGCAGCAGATGCGGCTCATGCACCATGTTGGGCGGCGGGTCGCTGGGGCCGGGCTCGTAGGCGTAATAGCGCGGTCGCTCGGCCGGCGGCGCGAGGTAGTTCAGCTCGGCTTCGACATAAGGCAAACGATCGGGGTTTGTCATGCGGGGATCCTCCTCTGTATCGCGGGGCCGCGCTCTAGAACATCGGGAAGCGCGGATAATCGGTGAAATCCCGTTCGGGCGCACGGGGCAGCCGCTCGGGCAAGGATATCACCTCGGCCCAGACTTTGCCGAGGGCCTGCGTCGCGCGGCTCCAGAAGCGGCGCGACCCAGTGGTTTTCCGGGCGGTGACGGAAAGCGAGGTCATTATTCCCTCCAAAACGGCTTGTCGCTCAGGAACGCGGCGTCGGCGCGGGTGAGGCCGATATCGGCCAGCATGCGGTCGTCCATGCGGCTGAGCTGATCGCGCTCCCGCATCCGCCGGCGCCAAGCCCGCAGCGTCGCGACAACCGATTGGGCCGCATCGCTCAGATCGTCGAGCGCGGTGCGGTGGCGCGTCGCGGCTTGCGAGCAAGCCGCTGAGCGGGGCTGGAAATGGGTCGCTGTCATTTGAACTCTCCTCAATCGGCTCAGTGCCGGGCGATGCCAAGACCGAGCCTTCTGAGCATTGAAACTGGCCCCCTCGGCCCCATTCTACAAACGAGAAGTTCTCAATGACGGTTTAGGAATTCTCATCTGAGATGAACGGCCATCTGCCGCCGCTCAGCGCCCTTCGGGCCTTCGAAACCGCCGCGCGGCTGAAAAGCTTCAGCAAGGCGGCGGAGGAGCTGAACGTCACCCCGGCCGCGATCAGCCATCAGATCCACGCGCTCGAACAAGATCTCGGGGTACAGCTGTTTCATCGCCTCAACCGTGCGGTCGAGCTGACCGTCTCGGCGAAAGTGCTGCTGCCGGGCTTGTCGGACGCGTTTGCCGGGATTCAGGCCTCGGTGCGGCGATTGCGGGCGCATAACGACACCGGCACGCTGACCGTCACCGCCTCCCCCTCCTTTGCCGCCAAGTGGCTCGTCGTGCGGCTGCATCGCTTTCAGGAGCGCTGGCCGGAGATCGATGTGCGGATCTCCGCGACCGACAATGTCGTCGATCTTGGCGCGGGCGATTTCGATCTCGCGATCCGTTATGGCAGCGGGCGCTATCCCGGCCTCCATGTCGAGCCGCTGTTGAAAAACGAGGTGTTCCCGGCGTGCAGCCCGCGGCTTCTCGAAGAGGGGCCGCCCTTGCGCAATCCGGACGATCTGAAGCGGCATGCGCTGATCCATGACCAGACGGTCGATCGCGACCCCTTAGCGCCGAGTTGGCCGATGTGGCTGAAGGCGGCGGGCGTCACCGGCTTCAGCGGCACCTCCGGCATTACCTACAACGCCAGCTATCTCGCACTCGATGCGGCGATCGCCGGGCACGGCGTCGTGCTCGCGACGAGCACAATCGCCGCCGCCGACATCGCGGCCGGACGGCTCGTGCGATTGTTCTCGTTGGCGCTCCCCGATCTCTTCGCCTACTACATCGTCACCGCGCCGGGCGCGCTCGAACGCGCCAAGGTCAAAGCTTTTCGCGACTGGCTGCGGACCGAGGCCGACGGTCAGACGACGGCGTAGGATGGGCTGAGCGCAGCGAAGCCCATCGATCAAATCACCACGAAGACACGAAGAGCACGAACACAGGCTTTTTTGTCCTTCGTGTCCTTCGTACCTTCATGGTGAATAAGAATGACCATGGGCTTCGCTGCGCTCAGCCCATCCTACGCGGCTTTTCCCCAGAGGCGGTCGGTCGCGATCGCCGCTCCTTCGGCGAGCGATTTGAGCTTGGCCCAGACGACCGACGGTACGACCGGGTTGGTCTGTCCCGCGAAGGTCGCAAAGCCGCAATCCGTGCCGGCGATGACGCGCTCGCGTCCAACGATGTCGGCGTACTGCGCGATCCGCTGCGCGATGAGCCTGGGGTGCTCGACAAAATTCGTCGTCGAGTCGATGCAGCCCGGCATCAGGATTTTGTCATCGGGGATTTTGGCGCGCTGCAAATCTTCCCATTCATGCGCATGGCGCGGGTTGGCCGCCTCGAACAAGAGCGCCTGCGGCCGCGCCCGCATGCAGGTGTCGAGCACTTTCGCCAGCGGGATGTCGTGCGTGTGCGGGCCCTCGTAATTGCCCCAGCAGATGTGCAAGCGCATCGAGGCGGGCGGAATGTTGCGCGTCGCGTGGTTGACCGCGGCGATGTTGCGCTCGGCGATCCGCAGGAATTCCGCATCCGACAGGTGCTGATACTGGTTGTGCCGCGCCGAGCCGAGATCGGGCGCATCGATCTGCAGAACAAAGCCGGCGCCGACAATCGCCTCGTATTCCGGCTGCAGCGCTTCTGCGAGCGCTTCAACATAGGCGTCTTCGTTTTTGTAAAAGGTGTCGGGGACGAATTTGGTCAGGACGCCCGGCGACGCGGCGTTCATGAAGGCTTCACCCGGATGTGCCGCGGCGCAGGCATCGGCGAGGTTCTTCAGATCGGTGTCGAGCGGGCGGCGGTCGCGATAGGCAACAGGGCCGGTGCAGCACGGCACCGCCGCCGCGGCGAACCACGAGACGCCGCCACGCAGCTGGATCATCCGCGCGGCGGCGTCGGGATGATCGACCAGATCGAGATGCTGCGCGGTCTGCGGCGGCTTGTCGACCTCGGCGCCATGGAAGGCGCCGATGCCGGAGAGCCGGTGACGCACATAGAAGGTGTAGGAGATCTTGCTCTGCTCGCCGTCGCAGACGCTGTCGATGCCGCAGGCGACCTGTTGCTCGACGATCTCGCGCACCGCCCGCGCGAGCCGCGCCTCGAACGCGGTCTCGTCGAACCCCTGGCCGGTCTCGCGTGCTTCGAGCATCGCCAGGAGATCGGGCGGGCGCGGCAGGCTGCCGACATGCGTCGTCAGGATGCGGTCGGTGCTGAGCTTCATCGCGGCACTCCTCCTACCTTCCGTGCAATCTGGCCCCAGCGCTCACCGGCCCGCAAGGATGCTGCGGCGGCTATTTGCGTCCTTTGAGACGGCGCTGACCCGACGCTTGCTGCCCCAGGCTCGGCAGGGCATCGTCGGCCGTCGCGCTTTGGGGAGCTTCAGCATGGCCGAATACCGCTTCTGCACCGTCGCCGATGAAGGGC
>VAZF01000246.1 GCA_005888425.1 Alphaproteobacteria bacterium | reverse complement strand
CCGGGTTTGCTGGGCTGTCGCACCGCTTCGATCTCGACAAGCCGCTGGTCGCCGCGGTCAACGGCATTGCGATGGGCGGCGGGTTCGAGGCGGCGCTCGCCTGCGACATCATCATCGCCGCCGAGAACGCGGTGTTCGCGTTGCCGGAGCCGCGGGTCGGGCTGATCGCCGGCAGCGGCGTGCATCGCTTGCCGCGCATGATCCCGCAGAAAGAGGCGCTCGGCATGATTCTGACCGGACGGCGCGTTTCGGCCGCCGAGGGCAAGGAACTCGGCTTTGTCAACGAGGTCGTGCCGGAGGGGCAGGCGCTCGCGGCGGCGAAGCGCTGGGCCGGGCTGATCCTCGAAT
>VAZF01000245.1 GCA_005888425.1 Alphaproteobacteria bacterium | reverse complement strand
ACAAGCAGCTTCCACGAGAATGCTGAATTCGCTCGTCCATAGGATCGGGTCGAATGCAACAACTGCGGCAGCTTCATCGGGGCCTGTCAGAGTCCAACTTGGCCGGGCCGTATCTTCCTGAAAGCTGAGAAATGGAAGACCCGTAATATCAGATGGATGAACCAAGACCGGGTGCCGATCAACGAAGTCGGGACTCGCGACGAAGACGAAGGTGCTGCTCCCCAGGCGGCGCATCGTCAAGGTCTCGTCATTCAGCCGTGTGCGAGCGCGTATAGCGACATCCACTTTTTCTTCGATGAGATCGACCGCGCGATTGGTGGCGATGATCTGCACCCGGACCAATGGGTAGTCTGCCAGGAAGCCGGGCACGATCCGCGCAAGCGCGTATTGGGCAAGGCCGGTGGGGCAACTGACCCGGATTGTGCCAATCGGATCAGATCGCAATAAGGCGAGGTCCTGTTCGGCTGTCTCAAGTTCCGAGAGGATCGCCTTGCACCGGGCGTAATAGGAACTGCCTATCTCGGTGAGCCGCACGTTGCGGGTAGACCGCTCCAGCAGACGGACGCCAAGCCGATCCTCCAACCGACCGACATGACGGCTGACGCTTGATTTCGGAAGGTTCAGAGACCGCGCGGCAGCAGAGAATCCGCTGTGCTCAACGACCGCCGCGAAGAACAGAAGATCATTGAGGTCGTGCAAGCGCTCATCCTCGCGCCAGGACGGCATTGTTCCTCAGAGAGCAGATTATGTTATCTCCTGGCATCATTTATGAGTCAAATCGTTCCCTGGCTGGAACAGTGTGTTGTCCGATCCTCAGCTTCAGAGCGCGGTCGGTGTCCCCCACTTTCCGACAGCAGATGCCCGTTCTCGCCGATAGCGAGCCGAGCCGAAAGGGACAGGTGATGGGAGTGACCGAAATGACGACGGTCAGATTTGAGCAGGATCACGGCGTCGGGACCATTCTCCTTACGAACCCTCCTTCGAACCGCATCGGCAGCCAGTTCGCCGTGGACCTTCGCGCGGCGGTCCATGACGCGAGCCTGAGCGACAGCCGAGTGCTCGTCATTCGGTCGGACGGCCCGAATTTCTGCATGGGCGGCAATGTCCCGGAGTGGCCGGGAAAGAGCGCCGACTGGTTCCGCACATTCATTGCCGAGTGCAACAGTTCGTTCCATGCCATTGAGGCATTGCGCATTCCCAGCGTGGCGGTGGTCCGGGGCGGAGCAATCGGCGGCGGGTTTGAGCTTGCTCTTGCTTGCGACTTTCTGGTCGCGGCGGAGGATGCGACATTTTTCGCCGTCGAGATTCGTTCGGGCAACATTCCGTTGGCGGGCGGGCTACAGCGGCTCGCAGAACGGGTTGGGCGCGCCCGCGCCGCTAAACTCGCTCTATTGGGTGAGCCGTTCAGCGGCATCATCGCGGGCGATCTGGGCATTGCTGCGTTTGTGGTGCCTGAAGCCGATTTGGATGAAACGAGCCGTAAGCTCGTGGACAAACTCGCGAACGGCCCAACCAAGGCTTATGCAGCAGCGCGCACGCTTCTCAAAGCGTGGTCGGCGGGAGGCGTCGCCGCAGCGGACGTGATGATGCTCGACGTGGCGATCGACCTCTTTAAGACCGAAGACACGACAAAAGGCGTTCTCAATTCGGCGAAAGCTATCCAAGCCGGCGTCCAGCCGACTCCGCTGACATTTTTGGGAAGGTAGCGCCCGGACTTGGGCGTCCGCACAAACGTTGACCAGGAAAGACCATGAAACTCCTTCACATCGACTCAAGCATCACGGGCGCTAACTCGGCTTCGCGGCAACTCTCGGCAGCATTGGTCGCTGCACTAAAAGCGGCAATCCCAGGTCTCGAAGTGATCCGACGTGACCTCGACGCCAATCCGATCCCGCACCTTGACAGCAAGCGCCTCCCAACCGTCCGACCTGCGAATGCGCCTGCGGGTGCGGTCGGGATTGCAGACGAGGGTGGCAGCGACGTGCTCGACGAGTTTCTTGGCGCTGACATCCTCGTCATCGGCGCGCCGATGTATAACTTTGGCATCCCAAGCCAACTCAAGGCATGGATCGACCGCATCGCGATTGCCGGCAAGACCTTCAGCTATACGGCGGACGGGCCGATCGGGTTGGCCGGAGGAAAGCACGTGATCGTTGCCTCGTCGCGCGGTGGTCTTTACGCACCGGGAATGCCGTTCGAGGCGAACGACTTCCAGGAGAAGTATCTGCGCGCGGTCTTCGCCTTCATCGGCATCGGCGACATCGAAATCATCCGCGCCGAAGGGCTTGCGCTCAGCCCCGCACATCGGGAAGCGGCGCTGAACACTGCCCATGCGACCATTCCCACTACTGTCGCCGCGACAAAGGCCCGTCACGCGGCATGACGGATACGGCGGAGCGGTCCGCTACGGAGATAGCCTATCCCCGACCATATCCGCGAACTGCTTCACCGCAACCTGCAAGAAGTCTTTGGCGAGGGTAATGCGGCGCGCCGCCGAGCAGCGATTGAGGACCTCTATACCGAAGACTGCGTGCTGTATGTGCCGCCCGGCATATTCGTCGGCCTCGAAGCCCTCGACAAATTTGCTGGCGATCTCCGCGCGACCCACCCGAACTTCGTTTACACCCCGCACGGCGAGGCCCAGGCCCTGCACAATGCCGGTCGTCTGGCTTGGGGATCGGGGCCGGGCGACGAGCCGCCCAACTACACGGGCTTGGATGTGGTCATCGTTCGCGATGGAAAGATCGCGGCGCTTTATGTGTTCCTCGATCCCGTACAGTCGTAGAGGGTGACCTGTTTGCGGGTGCTGCCTGCAGAGCCGCGACGCCTCGCCCGTCATCACGGCCGCTTTGGGGCATGATGCGAAGACCGTAGAGTTGATCCCAAGGATCTGCTTCGGCTCGAAACGGGTCACGCCGGTTGACTTTTGACCCTGACGCTCTCAGCGCGCGCCAGGCGATGGCGATCGGCACCGCCGAGCAGGTCGGTGTAACCCCACCCGTCGAACGGAGATTCGGTACTGAAGAGGAACGCAGCGGCCGGCTCCGGCCAGCAGCTCGGTGCGTAACCAAATTGAACCGCTATATTTCGTTTGATGGCCGCGCTCGTCGTGGTATTCGCGGAGAGTCGGCACGCTTAAAAACGGCCCGAACGGGCACTAAGGCATGGCTACCTCTGAAGCCTTCTCACCCGGGCCGCGACTTTCTGATGCTCCGCAAGGCGACGTCGCGCGCCAAGCGGTCGCGGCGCTGCTCAGGGGCTACGCGTTCCAGCTCTATGGAAGCGTGCTTGCATTGTTGGAGCTGAAAGAAGGGGAGGACTTATTTCTCGAAGTCGCAGAGGATTACGCGGTTGTTGCACAAGACGCCTTAAAAGCGGTTCAGGCAAAAGAGACACGTGCCTCCGGATCAGTTACGCTCAATACAGCCGGCGTAAAGGAGGCCATTAATTCATTTGTCGATCTTTCTCACCGAAATCCGACACGAACTGTTTCGCTTCGATATTTTACAACATCGCCCATTGGCTTCGAGAAAGAGGCTGCCGATCGTATCGACGGCATCTCTGGCCTCGACTATTGGGCAGCCGTGGCACGGGGAGCTGAAGTAGCGCCTCTGCGAGCGAGGCTGTTAAAACTGGAGCTAAAGCAAGCAACACAAGCCTATATCCATGAGCTTAATGACGAGGAGTTGCGCGAAAGGCTCATTCGTCGGATCACCTGGGATTGCGGGCAAGGCGGCATTGTAGACCTGGAAGCGGAAATCGAAGCCAAGCTCCTTCGATTGGCGTTGCCGGGGATCCGAATAGAACCCGATCAGGTCCGGCGCGTCACGAGTGCGCTGATTGAACAGACCTTGCGTACGGCAGCGTCCGCACCGCCGCGGCGCCTGTCCACAGTGGACCTGCACAGGTCGATCAAAAGCGTAACCCACACCGAAATTCTGACTACCGATCTGACCGCGCTTATCGGCTTGCTGACGAGGCAGGGCGGCGCGGGCAGCCACCAACTTGCGGTTACGCCGACCTCGTCATGGCTCTTTGTCGTCGACGAGCTTCCATTACCACTACGCCTTGTCCCCCGCCAGACGCTCGTCGATCGCGCTCGGGCCACGGTGAATGCTCATGGGCTCGGTATCCTGACGGGAAGCACCGGTCTAGGAAAAACTATCATCGCGCGTTTCGCGGCGGCACAAGAGGGCGGAGTTTGGCGTTTGGTAGACTTGCGAAACCTCGCCGGTATCAGCATCGCCGACCGCCTTGCCGCCGTTCTCGCATCACTCTCGGATATGAATGACGGGGGAATAATTCTCGACGATCTCGACAGTTGGGCAGACGACGCAGTCCGGCGTTCGGTTCCACGGCTCGTTGGCGCACTAAAGCGTCGAAACGTGCGTTGCTTGATAACCAGCCATACCGAACCTTCAACGAGTCTAGTCGCTGACATTGGTGTGCCGGCGGACGTGATTGTGCCCGTGCCGTACTTGTCCTCTGAGGAAATCGCTGAGTTGATCGCCGCTCTAGGGCAAGACGGAAGAGTTTGGAGCCCGATTGTTCACGTAATGAGTGGCGCCGGACATCCGCAATTGGTGCAGGCGAGCATTGCCGTGCTTGAGAGCAAAGGGTGGCCGAGAGAGGAATTTGTAAATTTACTTATGGGAACGCCGGAGCTAGAGCAGGAACGCGTAATAGCTCGCCAACGTCTGATAGAGGCGTTGCCGGATGGAGTGCGGTCACTGCTCTATCGGCTCAGTATTATCGTCGGACAAATGGACCGTGGCCTCGCGCTCGCCATAGCTCAGGTCGAGCCATCCGTCGAGCGCCCGGGAGAAGCACTTGAACGGCTTGTCGGCCCGTGGATCGACCGGTTGGCGGCAAACCAGCTTCGGGTGTCGCCGCTGATCGGCAATGCGGGAATCCAGATATTAGGCGAAGCGGAGCTTTTGGCTGTTCGGCATCAGATCGTCCGTTGTT
>VAZF01000244.1 GCA_005888425.1 Alphaproteobacteria bacterium | reverse complement strand
CCGCGAGGGAGCGCGATCATGGACGAAGGCCGTTTTTCCGTTTCAGCACAGTTTCGCGTGGCGCCGCTGTTCTGCCGCCCATGGACTCTTAACGGCATCTCGCCTCGATTGATCGAGAGCCATTATGAGCACAATTATGGCGCCGCCCTTACCCGCTTGAACGCCGTTACACGGGAACTGGAGGGGATCGATTTCGGGACGGCAACGCCGCAAGCGATCGGCCGTCTAAAGCGGGAGCAAATCGACCTGCTCAACTCGACCCTGTTGCACGAACTCTATTTCGCGAGCCTTGGCGGTGATGGGCGAACGCTTCCCGAGGTAATTGCCAACGCCATCACCCGAGATTTTCGCTCGGTAAGCCATTGGCGGCAGGAGTTCATTGCATTGGCCGAGGCCTTGGCCGGCGACGCGGGGTGGATTCTGCTTACCTACGTGCCCCGAGATGGCCGGCTGATCAATCAAAGTGCCTCCGACCACACGCAGAGCATCGCCGGCGGCATTCCCATCCTGGCGCTCGACATGTACGAGCACGCCTATCACATCGAATATGGGCCGAACACGACGGCCTACATCGCCGCCTTTATGCGCAACATCGATTGGGCGTCGGTCGAGGCGCGATATAACGATGCGGTGAAGGTTGCCCCGCCAAGGCCGCTGCAACAATCAGAATTCAAAGATGTGCCGTCAATCACAGCCGAGGAAGTGCAGGGGATGCTCGCCGCCGGCCAACCCGTGCAGATCATCGATACACGACCACGGCACTACAGTACGCGAGCCCAGGACATCGTCGATGGTGCCGTTTGGCGGGATCCGGAACGCCTCGATGAGTGGATCGGCACTCTTTCCAAGGAAGCCCCCGTCGTGACGTTCTGCGTGTATGGCTTTCACATCGGCTGCCAAAGTGCCGCGGCGCTGAAGGCCGCGGGGTTCGATGCTCGGTACATGGCGGGCGGCCATTACGCGTGGAAGGCAATCAAGGGCCCGGTAAAACTGTTCGAATAGGCAAGCTGCTGGGATGCATGATGGGGCACTTCTTGCTTCGCGCGCACCCCTAGCCTTGCAGGAAAATGCGGGTCTTGTCGGCGGCACTATTATCGCCTACATGGCGCGCAACGGGGTTATGCAGACACCCCGTCAGACGGCCTATCGTCCAAGTTCTGCGCACTCGCACCGCGAGGGAGCGCATTATGGACGAAGGCCGTTTTTCCGTTTCAGCAGCCTCTCTTTACAACCGCATCGGCACCGCCGCGGCGCCGGTCCTGATCGATGTGCGGCGCCGGCCGGCCTTCGACGATGACGAATGGATGATTGCCGGCGCGATCCGCCGCCCGCCCGATTCGGTCGCCGAATGGAGCGCGGATACGCCGAAAGGCCAGCCCGTTGTCGTGTACTGCGCGCACGGGCAGGAAGTCAGTCGCAACGTGGCGGCGAGCCTGCGCGGCATCGGCGTCGATGCGCGCTATCTCGAAGGCGGCATCGCCGAGTGGGCCGAGCACCGCTTGCCGTTGCGCAAGAAAGTGCCGCTCGGCGACCGCGGCTGGGTCACGCGCGAGCGTCCGAAGATCGACCGCATCGCCTGCCCATGGCTGATCCGCCGCTTTATCGACCCGGAAGCGGCGTTTCTCTATGTCCCGACCGAGCAGGTGTTTGATGTCGCGCGGGTGACGGGCGCGGTCGCTTACGACATCCCGGGCTCCGAGCCGTTCTCGCATGAGGGCGAGCTGTGCAGCTTTGATGCCTTTCTGAAGATCTACGGCATCAAGGACCCGACGCTCGATGCGCTTGCCGTCATCGTGCGCGGCGCCGATACGTCGCGGCCGGAACTGGCGCCGCAGTCGGCGGGCCTTCTGGCCTTGTCGCTCGGTCTTTCGGCGAATTTCGCGGACGACCATGAGATGCTGGAGCACGGCCTCGTGATGTACGATGCGCTCTACGCCTGGTGCCGCAGCTGTCAGGACGAGAAGCACAATTGGAACCCGGCGGCGGCGTGAACCGGAGGAGAAGCGCGTGACCGATCTGACCGCCAACGGCACGACCCGGCGGCTTCCGGCGCATGGCGTCTCGTTCGGCGAGGCGCTGCGCGTCTGGCTGCGCGTCGCGGCATTGTCCTTCGGCGGTCCGGCCGGGCAGATCGCGGTCATGCACCGCATCATCGTCGACGAGAAGAAATGGATTGGCGAGAGCCGGTTTCTGCATGCGCTGAGCTACTGCATGCTGCTGCCCGGCCCCGAGGCGCAGCAGCTGGCGATCTATATCCAGGTGCCGATCGTCGCGGCCTTGTTCTTCGGGCTGAAGGCAGCGGTATTGGCGATCGTGCTCTTTGCGGTCTACCGCGTCGGCAGCCGCGCCTTGAAAAGCGGCGCGATGATCGCAGTGGCGGCGCTCGCCTTTGTCGCGATCTTTTTCAGCCACGTGCCGTTCCCGCTGATCGTGCTTGCGGCCGGTGTGATCGGCTTTGTCGGCGCCCGCGCCGGCTCGGCGGCTTTTGTCGTCGGCGGGGGGCACGGCCCATCCGGTGCGGCTGCGGCCGGGGAGAGCCGGCTCGGCGAGGATCTTCCCGAACATGCCCGCCCGACCATCGGGCGCGCGCTGCGGGTTTCGGCAGTCTGGCTCGTGCTGTGGCTGGGCCCGGTCATCGCGATCCTCGCGACCCTCGGCCTCGGCCACACCTTCAGCGAGATCGGCCTGTTCTTCTCGAAGATGGCGGTCGTCACCTTTGGCGGCGCCTACGCGGTTCTCGCCTACATGGCGCAGCAGGCAGTCGAGCACTATGGCTGGCTGCGGCCGGGCGAGATGCTCGACGGGCTCGGCATGGCCGAAACGACGCCGGGCCCCTTGATCATGGTCGTGCAGTTCGTCGGCTTCATGGCTGCCTACCGCGACCCTGGTTCGTTGCCGCCCTTGCTCGCCGGCACGCTCGGCGGGCTGCTCGCGACCTGGACGACGTTTGTGCCGTGCTGGCTGTGGATCGGTCTCGGTGCGCCGTTCATCGAACGGCTGCGCGACAACAAGCCGCTGTCGGGCGCGCTCGCCGGCATCACCGCCGCGGTCGTCGGCGTCATCCTCAATCTGGCGATCTGGTTCGCGCTGCACACGATCTTTCGCGAGACGGCGCCGCTGCGCTGGCATGGCGTTGGTTTTGACATGCCGATCTTGGCGAGCGTCAATCCGTGGGCATTCATCCTGTCGCTCGCCGCGATTGTCGCGATCTTCCGCTTCAAGGCCGGCACGATCCAGACGCTCGCAGCCTGTTCCGCGGCCGGCATCCTGCTCTATCTGGTGGGGCTCGCCACGCCGTGAATAGCCGTGTCGCATTTGTTGCGCTGATCATAGGAGGTGTCCTCGTGACTGCTGCCGCAGACGCCCAGCCACGGACGATCCGGGTCGACATCGCCAGTATGCAGCCGGGAACTGCGCCGCCTGGTTTTGAATTTACGCGCACCGGCGGTGGCCCGATCAGCGCCTGGAAAGTCGTGGCTGACCCGACTGCCGCCACCCAGAAGGCGATCGCGCAGACCAGTCAGGACCGCACCGATTACCGCTTCCCGCTCGCGGTTTATCAGCCCATCACAGCCAAGGACGTGGACGTGACGGTTCACTTCAAGCCTGTGGAGGGGACAATCGATCAAGCCGGCGGCATCGCGGTGCGGCTTGCCAGCCCGGATAATTACTATGTCGTGCGCGCTAATGCGCTCGAAGACAATGTCCGCTTTTATCGTGTCGTGAACGGGCGACGACAGCAGATCGAAGGCGCGGATGTGAAGGTTGTGCCGAGCCAATGGCACACGCTCGGGCTGCGCGCCGAGGGCAACCGGTTCACGGTGTCGTTCGACGGCAAGCCACTCTACACCGCCGAGGACGGCGCCTTCGCCAATCCCGGCAAGGTGGCACTATGGACCAAGGCCGACAGCGTGACCCATTTCGACGCGATCTCGATCACCCCGCTCGACTGACGCACCATCGGAATGGAGGCTGACGATGACCACTGAATTGGATCGACGCAGCTTTGTGCAGGCCAGCTCGGCATTGACCGCCGGCGCCGCGGTGACTGCCGCGATGTGGCCCGCCGAAGCCGCCGCGCAGACACCCGCACCGGCTGCCCCGGCCGTCAAACCGAAGAGTTTCGATGTCAAGCCAATGCCGTTCGATCCGAAAAAGATCAAAGGCATTTCCGAAAAGCTGTTGGTCAGCCATTACGAGAACAATTACGGCGGCGCGGTGAAGCGCCTGAACGCCATCCTCGAGCAGCTCGCGGGGCTCGATTACGCGAAGGCGCCCGGGTTCCAGATCAACGGGCTGAAGCGCGAGGAATTGATCGCGACCAATTCGATGATCCTGCACGAGCTGTATTTCGCGGGGCTCGGCAGTGATGAGAGCCAGCCCGGCGACGCGCTGGCCGAGGCGCTGACCCGCGATTTCGGCAGCATCGATCGCTGGCGCGCCGAATTTATCGCGATGGGCAAGGCCGAGGGCGGCGGCTCCGGCTGGGTCCTGCTGAACTGGGATCCGCGCAACAAGCGCCTCGTTAATGCCTGGGCCGCCGATCACACCACGACCCTCGCCGGCGGTCAGCCGATCCTCGCGCTCGACATGTATGAGCACGCGTATCAGATGGATTACGGCGCCAAGGCCGGCGACTACGTCGAGGCGTTCATGCGCGCGATCCACTGGACCAATCCCAATATTCTTTTCGCGCAATACAGCTGAGCATCGTGGTACCGGGCGGGTCGGCAATGCCGGTAGGCGGCGCACGCGACAGCCTGCGCATCCTTACCGCACGCGGGTTGCGCGCCTTCGGTGACGGGTGCGTCTCGCTGCTCGTGCCGATCTATCTGCTGCAACTCGGCTTCAGCGCGTTGGAGATCGGCGCAATCGTCACCGCGACGCTGATCGGCACGGCGCTGATGACGTTGTGGGCCGGGATGGTCGCCAATCGCTATTCGGTGCGGCGCTTGCTGCTCGCGGCCGCGTTGCTGATGATCGCGACCGGCGCCGGCTTCGCGATGACGACGGCCTTCTGGCCGCTGTTGCTCATCGCGTTTGTCGGCACGATGAACCCGACCTCGGGCGATGCCAGCATCTTCCTGCCGCTCGAGCAGGCCGCGCTGGCGCAGACCGCCGAGCCGCGGCGGCGCACCGCGGTCTTTGCGCGTTACAGCGTTATCGGCTCGCTCGCCGGTGCGCTCGGCATCCTCGCAGCATCGATCCCCGATCTAGCCGCGGATTGGGGCATCGGCCGCCTCGCCATCATGCAGCTGATGTTTATCGGCTATGCCGTGCTCGGGTTCATCTCGCTGGTGCTGTACCGGCCGTTGTCGCCGGCAATCGAGGCGGAAGCGACATCCCACAAGCCATTGGGCCAATCCAAGCGGCTTGTTTACGGGCTCGCCGCGCTGTTCGGCATGGATTCCTTCGGCACCGGGTTTCTCGTGCAGTCGCTGCTGGCGTTGTGGCTCTACCAGCGTTTCCAGATCTCGGTGACCGCGGCAGCCACGATCCTCTTCTGGAGCGGCATCTGCTCGGCCATCTCTTACCTGATCGCTGTGCCGATCGCAGCGCGCATCGGGCTCATCAACACGATGGTGTTTACGCACCTGCCGTCGAACATTTTGTTGGCGCTGGTGCCGTTCGCGCCGAATTTGACGATCGCCATCGCGCTGCTCCTGGCGCGCAGCGCGCTGTCGCAAATGGATGTGCCGACCCGCAGCTCCTATGTCATGGCGGTCGTCACGCCGGAAGAGCGGCCGGCGGCCGCGAGCATCACGCAGGTGCCAAAGACCTTCGCTTGGGCCGCGGGTTCGCTGATCTCGGGCTACCTGCTGACCTTGTCGAGCTTTGGCTGGCCGCTCTTGATCGGCGGGATCGTCAAAGCTGCCTACGACATCCTGCTGCTGATCAAATTCCAGAAGGTCCGCCCGCCGGAGGAGCAGGGCGGCGAGACCGAGGCTGGGAAAGGCGCCGCACCGGAACGCTTGTCCGCATCATAGAGGTGGGATAAGGCATCCCGCAGCGGGGGGCATTCCATCGCGGAGGTTCGTATGAGCGACGCCGGCAGTATCAAGGTCCTCGCGGTTTGCGGCAGTCTGCGCAAAGCCTCCTACAACATGGCGGCGCTGCGCGTCGCGATCGCGCAGAAGCCGGCGGGCATGACGGTCGAGGTCGCGGATATCTCGCAGATCCCGCCCTACAACGAGGATGTCCGGCAGCAGGGCTTTCCACCGACGGTCGAGACGTTGCGGCGGCAGATCGCGGCAGCCGATGCGCTGCTCTTCGCCTGTCCCGAATACAATTACTCGATGTCGGGCGTGTTGAAGAATGCGATCGACTGGGCCTCGCGCCCGCCCGATCAGCCCTTCGCCGGCAAGCCATGCGCGATCATCGGTGCGGCCGCCGGCATGGCCGGCAGCGCTCGCGCGCAATACGATTTGCGCCGAAGCTGCGTCTTCCTCGACATGCATCCGCTGAACAAGCCCGAGGTTCTGATCGGTCAGGCGCAAACCAAATTCGACGCAGAGGGCAATCTCACCGACGAGGCGGCGCGCGGCTTCATCCGCGATCTGATGGCCAACCTCGCGGGGTGGGCCAGGCTGCATCGGAAGAGGTAGTCATTTAGCTGTCATTGCGAGCGAAGCGAAGCAATCTCGCACCCGGTTTACCCCGCCCCTGGAGATTGCTTCATCGCTTTTCTCCTCGCAAATGACACGTACATAGGCGGATTGGGAGGATCCGATGGATCTCGATTTCACCGATAAGGTCGCGCTGATCACCGGCGCCGGCAACGGTATCGGCCGCGCCACGGCGCTCGCCTTTGCGAAGAGCGGCGCCAAGGTCGTCGTCGTTGATCGCGACGCCGACGGCGGCGAAGCGACGGCCGGCATCATCCGCCAGCAGGGCGGCGAGGCGCGGTTTGTCCAGGCCGACGTCACCAAATCCGCCGAAGTGCAGGCCTATGTGAAAGCGGCGCTCGACGCCTACGGCAAGATCGACTGCTTCTTCAACAATGCCGGCATCGAAGGCACCGTCAAGCACACCGCCGAATATGACGAGGCGATGTTCGACCAGGTCATCGGCGTCAACGTCAAAGGCGTGTTCTTGGGGCTTCGCCATGTGCTGCCGGTTATGCTGCAGCAGAAGCGAGGTGCGATCGTCAATACCGCCTCGGTTGCGGGTCTCGTCGCGACCCCCGGCATGCCGGCTTATGTCGCATCGAAGCATGCCGTCATCGGGCTGACCAAAACCGCCGCCGGCGAGGTCGCCCGCCAGGGTATTCGCGTCAACGCGGTGTGTCCGGGGCCGGTCGATACGCGGATGATCCATTCATTGGAACAGCAGCTCAATCCCGGCGACCCCGCGATGGTCGGACGGCGCTATCAGGCGGCGATCCCGATGGGGCGCTACGTCCTGCCAGAGGAGATCGCCAACACCGTGCTGTTCCTCTGCTCCGATCTCGCCGCCGCAATCACCGGCGCGCAATATGTCGTCGATGGCGGCCGCACCGCGACGGGCGGCGCCGTGACGCAGGCGCTTCAGCAGGGGTAACGAGAGGCGGCGCTCAGATCTTGCCGATTGCGTCGAGGACATCCGACCGGGTCAGGATCTGCGGCAGGACGTTCGCCGTGCCGGAGCGGTCGTAGAGCAGATAGAGCGGCACGCCGCTGCGCCCAAATTTCTGCAGCCAGGCGGTGATCTCGGGGTCCTGCCGCGTCCAGTCGCCCTTCAGCGCAACGATCTGATGCTCGGCAAAGGCCTGCCGCACCGCCGCCGTATCAAGCGTCGCGTGCTCGTTGACGAGACAGGTGATGCACCAGGCCGCGGTCAGATTGACAA
>VAZF01000290.1 GCA_005888425.1 Alphaproteobacteria bacterium | reverse complement strand
CACCGGCGGGACCGGCAAGGCGCCGGTCACCGCGTTGTCGCTGCTTTTGTCGGGCTCGCGGTCAGCGGCGGGCACGGCGTTCCTTTCCGCGCGCCCGCACTTTGGCGCGCACCGCCTCGCGCGCCGACAGACCGGCGCGGCCCATCGTCGAGCGGCCGCGCGGCCCACCCTCAGCCGCGTCGGTCAGGCCAAGCTCGATCTGCTCGAGGCGGCGGAGCTCGTCGCGCAACCGGGCGGCCTCCTCGAATTCGAGATCGGCGGCAGCCGCGCGCATGCGTTTTTCCATGTCGGCGATGACCGCCTTCAGATCCTTGCCCTGGTAATGCGCCGCATCGCTCTCGCCGAGGCCGATCGTGACGTGATCGTGCTCATAGACGCTGTCGAGGATATCGGCGATGCCGCGCCGCACCGTCTCCGGCGTGATGCCGTTCGCGATGTTGTAGGCCTGCTGCTTCTCGCGGCGCCGGTTGGTCTCCTCGATCGCCGCCTTCATGCTGTCGGTCATGCGGTCGGCGTAAAGGATCGCGCGCGCATCGATATGACGGGCGGCGCGCCCGATCGTCTGGATCAGCGAGGTGCGCGACCTGAGATAGCCTTCCTTGTCGGCGTCA
Organism: Alphaproteobacteria bacterium; assembly: GCA_005888425.1. GTDB lineage: Bacteria > Pseudomonadota > Alphaproteobacteria > ATCC43930 > CGMCC-115725 > DATARH01. Next base: position 4,352 of record VAZF01000290.1, on the reverse strand, counting down.
AGGATCGCGACAAGCGCGCATTCAGGAATATCAAGACCTTCGCGCAGCAGGTTGATCCCGATCAGCACATCGAACACGCCGAGCCTGAGATCGCGGATGATCTCAATGCGCTCGATCGTGTCAACGTCGGAATGCATGTAGCGCACCCGCAAGCCCGCCTCGTGAAGGTATTCGGTCAGTGCCTCCGCCATCTTTTTGGTCAAGGTCGTGACCAGCACGCGATGGCCGCGCAACGCGGTCTCGCGGCATTCGGCCATCAGATCGTCGACCTGGTTCTCGGTCGGGCGGATGATGCAGGGCGGATCGACAAGCCCCGTCGGCCGCACGATCTGCTCGACAAAGACGCCGCCGGCCCGCTCCATCTCCCAGCGGCCGGGGGTCGCCGAGACAAACATCGTCTGGCCGCGCATCGAATCCCATTCCTCGAATTTGAGCGGCCGGTTGTCGGTGCAGGATGGCAGGCGGAAGCCGTATTCGGCCAAGGTCGTCTTGCGCGTCCAGTCGCCGCCGAACATGCCGCCCAATTGCGGCACCGTGACGTGGCTCTCATCGACGATGACCAGCGCGTCGCGCGATATGTATTCGAAAAACGTCGGTGGCGGCTGACCCGGCAGGCGGCCGGTCAAATAGCGCGAATAATTCTCGATGCCGGCGCAGGCGCCGGTCGCCTCGATCATCTCGAGATCGTAGGTCGTGCGCTGCTCCAGCCGCTGCGCTTCAAGCAGCTTGCCCTGGGCGTGAAACTCGTCGAGGCGGACCTTGAGGTCGCGCCGGATCTGGTCGATCGCCTGCAGCAGGGTCGGGCGCGGCGTCACGTAATGGCTGTTGGCGTAGACCTTGACCGAGTTGAGCGCCGCGGTCTTCTCGCCGGTCAGCGGATCGATCTCATGGATCGCCTCGATCTCGTCGCCGAACAGCGAGATGCGCCAGGCGCGGTCCTCGTAATGCGCGGGGAACAGTTCGATCGTGTCGCCGCGCACCCGGAAACTGCCGCGGAAGAAGCTGTGGTCGTTGCGGCGGTATTGCAGCTCGACAAGCTTTGAGAGGAGCCGGTTGCGGTTGACGCGGTTACCGACCTCCAGCGCTTCGGTCATCTGCGAATAGGTCTCGACCGAGCCGATACCGTAGATGCACGACACCGAGGCGACCACGATGACATCGCGCCGCTCGAGGATCGCCCGGGTCGCCGAATGGCGCATCCGGTCGATCTGCTCGTTCAGCGACGACTCCTTCTCGACATAGGTATCGGTGCGCGGGACGTAGGCTTCCGGCTGGTAGTAGTCGTAATAGGAGACGAAATACTCGACCGCGTTCTCCGGGAAGAAGCTCTTCATCTCGCCATAGAGCTGCGCCGCCAAGGTCTTGTTCGGCGCGAGGACGATGGCCGGCCGGCCGGTGCGGGCGATGACATGCGCCATCGTAAAGGTCTTCCCCGAGCCGGTGACCCCCAACAGCACCTGGTCGCGCTCGCCGCGCTCCAGCCCCTCGCAGAGTTCATCGATCGCCTGCGGCTGGTCGCCCGCCGGCTGGAACTCCGAATGGAGGCGAAACGGCCGCTCGATATCGACTTGCGGGCGTTCGGCAACAAGCAATGGCAGCATGGCCGGTTAAAGATAAGCCGCCGCCGCCCCCCGCGCCAGCCTGCGCCAGATGGCTATCGGCGAGCCACCCGACATCAAATATTAAGACAGAAGAGGCGGGCCGTCCGCAAAGACGTCATTCCGGGCCGGCCCGAAGGGTCGGGCCCGGAATCCATGAACACGGGCCTCTAGAAAATGGATTCCGGGCTCGCCGCTGTGCGGCGCCCCGGAATGACGATCGGGGCGAGTTCAGGTCTATAGCTAGTGGAGCGAATCTAACGCTTGGTGCCCGCGCGTGCGGCGGCGATGATGTTGTCAGGATCAGCTCGGAGTGCACTTCCAGCGAGAGGTGCCCGCAACGACGTATAAGGAGACGTGGCAACATGCCATTTGTGATCCCCTCGGAAGGCGGTTGTCAGTGTGGCGAGATCCGCTACCGCCTTATAGGAGAACCGATATTCCTGACGGTTTGTCACTGCACCGACTGCAAGCACCAATCGGGATCGGCGTTCGGAATGAGTCTGAGAATGCGAAAGGCGGATGTTGAGCTATTGCAGGGAGCGCCGAAGCAATGGACCACGCGCTCTGACAACGGTAACCCTAAAATCTGCGTCTTCTGCAGCAGCTGCGGGACGCGGCTTTGGCACGGACCGGGCCCGCTCGGCAACTTGAGCGTCAAACCCGGCACGCTTGACGATCCGTCGCAGTTGGCCCCGCGTTACGAAGGATGGACAAAGCGCAAGCTCCCTTGGCTAAGGATCGAAGGGCTGGAGGCGAGCTTCGAGGAACAGGGATCATCGCACCGACCGGCGAGCGCCAGTTAAGGCCCGTTTCGCCGGGCCTGTCGCGGCGCGGGCATCAAGTGTCAGATTTGATCCACTAGAGTAGGACGGGAACGAGGCTCTTTAACGCGATGCTGCGGCAACTCGGCCTGAGCGAGCGGGACCTGGGCTGAGGGAATAGAATGAGCGGCATGCGCTACACCTATCCCGTCCGGCTGAAGCCCGACGAGTCGGGCCGGTTGATCGTTCACTTCCTTGATTTGCCGGAAGCACTAACTGACGGCGCAGACGAAACTGAGGCCTTGACGGAAGCGGCGGATTGCCTCTCTGAGGCGCTGGCCGGAAGGGTCAATCGGCATGAAAATATCCCCACCCCGTCGCCGTTGCGCCGCGGCCTTTACGCTGTCGAGCCGGAGCCGACGATTGCCTTGAAAGTGGCGCTCTACGAGGCGTTGCGGGCGCGAAGGATGACCGTTGCGCATCTTGCGCGAATTCTCGGAGTCGCTGAACGGGAGGCGGCCAGGCTTCTCGATCCGCGCATCCACGCCCGGTTGACGAAGCTGGAAACAGCGCTTTCGGCGCTGGGCTATCAGATCGGCAATCGAGATTCGGGAAAGGGGGCTGGCCTAGCCCGACGTCACCGTGCAGGTCGAACGAGCTTTATGAGCCGGAGCCGGCGCGCTGCGGTCCGCTCTGAGGCGCCGGCGCGCTCGCCTGCGGCTGGGCTTGCAGGCGGGCGAGCGCGGCGAGCCGCGCGGCGGCGCCTTCGTGCCCCTGGCCCGCCGCCTTGTCGAACCAGCGGCGCGCCTCGTCGTGGTCCACTGCAACACCGCGCCCGGTCGCATACACATCGCCGAGCGCGATCTGCGCCTCCGGCACGCCCTGCTCGGCGGCCTTGCGGTACCAGTTGAGCGCCTCTTCCGGGTCGGGCTCGACACCGTCGCCCCGGACCAGCATGACCGCCAGATTGTACTGCGCGATTCGCTCGCCCTGCTCGGCGGCGCGGCGATACCACGCGACCGCAGCATCGAGATCCTTTGGCACGCCCGCGGCGGTGCAGTACATCGTCGCGAGCTGAAATTGCGCGCCGGCATGGCCCGCTTCGGCAGCGCGGCGGAACCACGCAGCCGCCGCCGCCTCGTCGCGCGGTCCCCAGATTCCGGCCAGATGGTTGCGCGCCACGATCAGCTGTGACGCGAGGTGCCCGGCTTCGGCCGCGCCACGGTAGCAGCGCGCCGCTTCACTTGGATTTGTGCCCGAGCCGCGATCCTCGGAATAGAAATTGCCGAGCTGGAACCAAGCCGGCGCATAGCCGCGCTCGGCGGCCAGACGGAACAGCTCCTCAGCGGCTGCCGGGTCGTGATCGACGCCATGCCCTTGCAGGAAGAGGATGCCGAGCGTCGTCTCGGCATCGGGATCGCCGGCTTCGGCGGCCCGCGCCAGCAACCGGGCGGCGGCTTTGGCGTCTTGCGGGACACCGTCGCCCGACAGGTACAATTTGCCGAGATTGGCTTGTGCCACCGCAAGCCCCTGATCGGCGGCGCGGCCAAACCATTCCACCGCGCGCGCCGGATCGCGCTCGACCCCGCTGCCATCGCGGTAGAACACACCGATGTTGAACTGCGCCGTGGCATGTCCCTGCTCGGCGGCCTTCTCGAACCATCGCGCCGCATCGACGAGACGCTTCGGGACGCCGTCACCGCGGGCATGCAGCGCGGCGATCATAAATTGCGCTTCGGCATCACCCGCTTCCGCCGCCGCGCGGTACCACAGCGCCGCCTCCGACTCGCTTTGCGCGGTGCCCTGGCCGAGGCTGTACATGCGCCCCAATTGCACCATCGCCGGCGTGTAGCTCTGGCGCGCCGCCTGGCGGAAATAGGTTTCGGCCATCACCAAGTTCTGCGGCACGCCGTCGCCGCGCACGAGGTGCAACGCGAGATTGTGCCGGGCGCGCGGGTTGCCGGCATCGGCCGCCTGCCGGAACAGCAGC
>VAZF01000289.1 GCA_005888425.1 Alphaproteobacteria bacterium | reverse complement strand
CCGACCCTAGGATGTCGGATGAGTTGACCCTGACCGGCGGCATTCCTAGATTTCCCCAACGCGCGGAATGGTCGGTCGAGAACATGAGCAAAGAACCCGATCGCCGCCGCGGTTTCCCGATCAGCGGTGGCGCGAACACATGAAGAGCGGCGAGCGCAACCCTCCGGCGACGGCGCCATCGCCGATCAGCGAGCTGAACGAGCGCAGCCGGGAGATCTTCCGGCTGATCGTCGACGGCTATGTCCAGACCGGCGAGCCGATCGGCTCGCGGACGCTATCACGGCTGTTGGGCCAGCACCTGTCGCCGGCGACGATCCGCAACGTCATGGCGGATCTCGAAGAGGCGGGGCTCCTCTATTCGCCGCACACCTCGGCCGGGCGGCTGCCGACAGAGGCGGGGCTGCGCCTGTTCGTGAACGGCCTCTTGGAGATCGGCAATCTCGCGGAGGCCGAGCGGCACAATCTCGAGAGCCTCTGCGCGGCGCGGGGCAAGAGCCTCGCGCAGGCGCTGGAAGAGGCGACCTCGGCGCTCTCCGGCCTGTCGCATTGTGCCGGGGTCGTCGTCGTACCAAAGACGGAACGGCCACTGAAGCACATCGAGTTCGTGCATCTCGGGCCGGGCCGCGCGCTTGTCGTGCTGGTCACCGAGGACGGCCTCGTCGAGAACCGGGTGATCGAGGTGCCGCTCGGTCTGCCGCCTGCAGCCCTGATCAGCGCCGGTAATTACCTCAATGCTCGGCTCGTCGGCCGCACGATCGAGGAGGCGCGGACCGATATCGAGGATGAGGTCGGCTCGCATAAGGCGCAGCTCGACGAGCTGACATCGAGGGTGGTCTCGACCGGGCTGGCGAGCTGGGCCGGCGGCGACGCTGAGAGCGCGCTGATCGTGCGCGGCCAGGCCAATCTGCTCGAGGACGTCACCGCGCTCGCCGATCTCGAGCGGCTGCGCTCGCTGTTCGAGATGCTGGAGACCAAGGAAACCGTGCTGCGCCTGCTCGACGCCAGCAAGCGGGCCGACGGGGTGCAGATTTTTATCGGCGCCGACAGCCATTTCTTCGGCGTCGCCGGCTGTTCGGTCATCATCGCGCCGTACCAGAACAGCCGCGAGCAGATCGTCGGCGCGATCGGGGTCATCGGCCCGACGCGGATCAACTATGCCCGGATCATCCCTATGGTGGATTACACCGCGAAGATGATCGGGCGGCTCATCGGATAAAGGCATGAACGAGGACAAGGACCAAGCAGCGCGGGCGCCCGCCAACGATGTGGGCGATGCCGCGGTAGGCGAATTTCCAGACGAGGGCGCCGCGACGGTCTCGCCGGAGGAGCGGGTCGAGGCGCTCGAACAGGAGCTGGCCGAAGCGAAGGACCGGCTGCTGCGGGCGCTCGCCGAGACTGAGAACGTGAGGCGGCGCGCCCAGCGCGAGCGCGAGGACACGCTGAAATATGCGATCAGCAATTTTGCGCGCGATCTTCTGTCGCCAGTCGACAATCTACGCCGCGCGCTCGACAGCGTGAAGGAGGCGGAGATCGACGATCCGCGCGCGAAAAGCCTCCTCGACGGCGTCGCCGCGACCGAGCGCGAGCTCTTGGCCACTTTCGAGCGCCACGGGCTGAAACGCATCGACCCGAAGGGCGAGCGCTTCGACCACAATTTCCACCAGGCGATCTTCGAGGCGGAGCGCCCCGGCGCGGCGCCCGGGACGATCATCGAGGTATTGCAGCCGGGCTATGTGCTGCACGATCGGCTGTTGCGGCCGGCGATGGTCGGGATCGCCAAGGCCGGATCGCCGCCCGCCGAGGACTCAGCCTCCGACGAGGAAACCTAAGCCTCCCTCCCGTATCGCGGCGGGATGGGGTTTGCCGCCCCGACCGATACCCAATAAAACAGGGCATCAGTGGCGGGACGGCTTTGGCATGAGTGAAGCAGCAGCGGCGCGGACCATCGCCTTTCAGGGGCAGCCCGGCGCCTACTCCGATCTCGCCTGCCGCCGCGTGTTCCCGGCCATGACCACTCTGCCCTGCGCGGCCTTCGAAGACGCTTTCGCCGCGGTGCGCGAGGGCCGGGCGGCTTTGGCGATGATCCCGATCGAAAACTCGGTCGCGGGCCGCGTTGCCGACATCCACCACCTTATGCCCGATTCCGGGCTCTTCATCATCGCCGAGCATTTCGAGCGGGTGAGGCATCATCTGCTAGGCTTGCCGGGCGCGACGCTCGACGGGATCCGCACGGTGCGCAGCCACGTCCACGCGCTGTCGCAATGCCGCAACTTTATTCGCGCGCACGGGCTGACCCCGGTCATCGCCGCCGACACCGCCGGCAGCGCCGCCGAGATCAAGGAGCGCGGCGACAAGTCGATTGCCGCAATCGCCTCGGAACTCGCCGGGCAGATCTACGGGCTCGTATCGCTGGCCGAGAACATCGAGGATGCCGAGCACAACACGACACGCTTTCTGATCATGTCGCGCGAGGCGCAATGGGCGGCCGCGAATGGGCCGACCGTGACGACTTTTGTGTTCAACGTGCGCAACGTGCCGGCGGCGCTCTACAAGGCGCTGGGCGGCTTTGCGACGAATGGCGTCAATATGACAAAGCTCGAAAGCTACATGGTCGGGGGCCGTTTCGCCGCGACCCAGTTTTACGCCGATGTCGAGGCGCATCCGGACGACCGGCCGCTCAGGCTTGCGCTCGAGGAGCTCCGTTTCTTCTCGACCGAGGTCAACATTCTCGGCGTCTATCCGGCGCACGAGCTGCGGGTCGCGGCACGGCAAAAAGAACGCGGAGAGGACTGATGCTGCTGATCGATGCCGGCGAGCTGGACCGCATAGGCCGCCGGGTTTTCGCCGCTGCGGGCAGCGCCGAGGGCGAGGCCGAAATCGTCGCCGGCCATCTCCTCGAGGCCAATCTGAAGGGCCACGACAGCCACGGCGTCGGGATGATCCCGTCCTATCTGCGCAATCTCGAAGGCGGCAAGGTCAAACCGAACGAGCCCGGACATATCGCCAGCGATACGGGGGCGCTCGTCGTCTATGAGGGAGCGCGCGGCTACGGCCAGATTGTCGCCCGCAACGCGACCGAGCTGGCGATCGAGCGCGCCAAAGCGAACGGCGTCGCGGTCGTCGCGCTAAGAACGCGCATCATATCGGCCGGGTCGGCACTTATGGCGAACTATGTGCTGCGGCCGGGCTGGTCTCGCTGCATTTCGTCAACATCACCGACCAGCGGCCGGCGGTCGCACCCTGGCGCGGCAGCGACGGGCGCTTTGGCACAAACCCGCTCTGCATTGCGCTGCCCGGCCCCGCGCCCGACCGGCCCATCATCGCCGATATGGCGACGAGCCGCATCGCAATGGGCAAGGTGCGCGTCGCGCGCAACAAGGGCGAGCAGGTCACGGCGGGAACCTTGCTCGATAGCGAGGGGAAGCCGACGACCGACCCGCATGTCATGTACCGCCGGCCGCGCGGCGCGCTGATGACCTTCGGCGAGCACAAGGGCTACGCGCTCGCCTTTATCTGCGAGATGCTCGCGGGCGCGGTGACCGGCAGCGGCACGATGCGGCCGGAGCGCCAGGACGCCGAGAGCGTCACGAACGGCATGCTGACGATCGCGATCGACCCGAGCCGGCTCGTCGACCGCGCCTGGATGCTCGACGAGATCGCCGCCATGGCTGGCTATATCACAGCCTCGCCGCCCGGGCGCTCGGGCGAGCCGGTACTCATCCCGGGCGACCCGGAGCGCGCCAACCGCGCCCAGCGCCTCAAAGAGGGCGTGCCGATCGACGAGGAGACCTGGCGCGAGATCACGCTCGCCGCGCGCGGTCTCAATGTGTTGATCGAGACGCCGCAGAAATCCGCGTAAGATTGCTCCCGCACTCAGCACTGGTGCGGGAGGTTCCGATGAAACCGGCAGCGATGTTCGCGGCGGCATTTGGCTTGGCTCTGGCCTTGGGCCCGACGCTCGCCTTAGCCGATGGCGGCGGCGGGGGCGGCAGCGGCGGCGCCAATGCCGATTGTCCACGCGGCGAAATCTGGGACCAGCGGAGCGGGCGCTGTGTCAAGCAGGGGAGTGCGCTCCCCGACAAGGTCCTGCGGGACTACGCTTACGCGCTCGCCAAGGCCGAGCGCTATGATGAAGCGCTCGCGACGCTCGACCTGTTGCGCAACCCGAATACCCCGGAGGCGCTCAATTATCGCGGCTATGCGACGCGGAAGCTCGGCCGGCTCGACGAGGGAATCGGCTATTACCTGAAATCGGTCGCGCTGGCGCCCCGTTACGCGCAGGTGCGCGAATATCTCGGCGAGGCTTATGTCACAAAGGGCGACATGGGCAGCGCCAAGGCCCAGCTGCGCGTCATCAAAGGAATCTGCGGCACCGGCTGCGAGCAATACAAGCATCTCGCCGACGCGATCGCCACCCCCGCCAAGAGCTGAACCGGCCAAGATCTGAGCTGGCCAAGCTCTCAGAAAGCGCGGCGCCGAGGACGGCGGCGCCCCGCTTTGTTGAACGACTAGCGACCACCGTTGTTGAAGCAGGGAACGGTTCCCGCCGGCGCCAGACCGCCGGCGGAGGGCCGGCAACTCGAGTTCGCGCTTCAACAGGAGGTCAATCGTGCCCAAGCAGCTCTTCAGAAATGCTGCGCTGACAACCGCATGCCTGCTGATGACGACCGGGGCGGGGTCGGCGCAGCAGCACCACTATTCCCAGGTCTCGGCGATGCCGTACGGATCATCGCAGAGCCAGGCCGCCGCGCCGGTTGTCGGCAAGTACACATCGGAAGCGTTCTATCCGAGCCCCCTCGTTCTCAACGTCACCGGCATGGATCAATACGGCAACCTGTCCGGCTC
>VAZF01000288.1 GCA_005888425.1 Alphaproteobacteria bacterium | reverse complement strand
GGTGCATTGCTATCGCTTTGCGGCGTGAGCTAGGGTCGAGGTCGCGCGGGCACCACTGGTTTAGCTTCATGAAGCACAACTGACTAGCGGAGCTCGAACTGACTAACGGAGCTCGACGAGTTGATGACCCTGGTCTGTCTCGATATCAATCGCGCTTCCGTTCAGCGGCGAATTCAAGGGTACGAGCACACTAGAATGGGCAAGCGCATAGCTGACGAGTTGCGCAGCAACAATCTGCCCGTTTGAGCTAATGGCTATGAGGCGCGCTCGTCGACCGCCCTCATTCGTGATCAGCAGGTATTGGGTCCCTATGCGGCGAGCGCGCAGAGTTCTTGTTCGCCCGATTGCGGCAGCTTAACGGAAAGCTCGCGGGTGACACCCGGTTCAATGAGCACGCGGGTCGGCGAGATGAATGCCGTCGAGGAGGCGACGAGCACATCCTGGCCGAAGGCGTCCTGGTGCCATTCTTTTACGTCCGCTTTCAAATGGATGATGCGATCACTGGGGTTAATTACCGACAAAGATGCAAGGGGGCCAGTACGAGACTCGATCGTCACCGGCAAGACGTAGCCAACGATCTGCGGCCCGAAGTCGGGGCTGCCCTTTACGTTTGCACTCGGCGCGGCCCCTGGACCTGCCGGGCTTGGGTACGCGTACCTAACGCAGGTCGCTTTCATATCACCACCGCGGGCAGTCGTCCCCATGTTACTGATGGGCAGGATTGATACATTACAGCTGGGATCACCGGTAACTAAAACCGGGCCTTGCTGCCAATACGTATCCGAATCCGCATGTGCGTTCAGCGATACCGTAGTGCAGATGTTCATCAGCAAAAGGAGAAGCGCCAAACGCGAGCCGCACCGATAGGCTCGGTTCAGACATTGGTATGCAAATTGAGCCTCTGCTTTTTTCAGAGGCTTGACCGGTCGTTTCTGCTCCACCTGCCAGAAAACCATTCTGGGTACCGCGCGTTAGCAGCACTCGAGCCCAGACCCGATGGGCTAGATCAAGGATAGTTGCAATTCCCGGAAGCGGTGTGACCAAGGTCACATTGGTCCAGCTTCAAAAGTTCTCTACAGGGCGTCGATTCGCGCGCCAAAAAATTCCGACAACATCTAAGGCTGCGCCGCGCGAAGCCTCCCAGGGTCAGGTGCTGATGTTTAGTGTCGGCGCGGTCTCCTTCTCCAGGGTAAGCGCTCGGATGAAGAGCGCCTGCCGCGAACTGTGAGGTGGCGCCATGATTGGCGCATGCGAGCGACAGCGAACGAAGGTCCAGTGGACACTAAGCGAACCCCGCGTGTGGGGAAGCGGCGGAACTGGCCGGAGG
>VAZF01000287.1 GCA_005888425.1 Alphaproteobacteria bacterium | reverse complement strand
AGGTCGCGCCGAAGACACTGCGGCAGGTGATCGAGCTGTTGGGATGATGGGCTTGCCGGCGGGCACGCGGATCTGGCTGGCAGCGGGCGTCACCGACATGCGCAAGGGCTTCGACAGCCTGGGGTGCAGGCGCAAACCGTGCTCGGTAAGGACCCGTTCTCGGGACATGTGTTCTGCTTCCGCGGTCGCCGCGGCGATCTCGTGAAGCTACTGTGGTGGGATGGCGACGGGCTGTGCCTGTTCGCCAAGAGGCTCGAAAGCGGTCGCTTCGTATGGCCGCGCTGTGCAGAAAACCGCACCCACTCGAACCTACGTTTAAATTGGACAATCGCAAGGTGACGGGGCAAACGTGGCAGCGGCTGCTCGCGCCGCTGTTGGATTATCCAGCACAGGAACCTCGAAACGCCTGCCGGAAACGTTCGGCCAGCGCATTATCCTCAAAGTGCACTTTGACCAGGATACGGATGCCCCCGCGCTCAGTCTCGCAGCGTACGAGTGGGCACTCGTTGCGGTCGAGCCATTGGCGCATATCCGCCATCAGATCACCAAACGCGGCTCGAGTAGCCATAACTTCAATCACCCGCATAGGGAGCCTCCCCAGAAAGTGCTTGCCGAGACGGTTATAGGCTGGCCGCCCAACCATTTAACAGCTCTTACTTGTACGGGGTAACCGCGTGCTTCAACTCGCGCCCGGCGGTGTCGATCAGCTCAAAACTCCACACGACCGGCGGAACCCAAAAGAGTCGGGTGAGACCGCTAAGGCGCTGCGTGCTAGCCCTCGCAACTGGGGGATGGCGAGAGGTCGTCTGAACGAGGCATGTCTGGCATTTCCGGCTCGGTGCTGCAGATACCTGAAACCGACGCACCTCAATTAGGCGATTCTTCGGTCGCGTAAGGTTAACGCGGTTAGCAACAATACCTCAGGATATCTTCTGCAATGAAGCTGTAATGGGAAACGTACTCTGACCCGCCTGCGATCGTGCTTTCAACCACGGGAGCTCCGGGTTATTGCATGCCCGGTATCGATTAGGCTTAATACCCGGATGAGACGACGCGTTTTCCTTGCGCTCGCAGGCTCCTTGCTCGCAGTACCGCGGCCGACACGAGCGTGGCCTACGCCGATGCCGCTGCGGCGGCTCCGTTTGGCCAATCCCCATACTGGCGAGACCTTCGATGGGCCGTTCCGTGACGACACCGGCCCGATCACGCAGGCGATGGCGGACCTTTCAGAACTCCTACGCGACCACCATTCGGGCGAAAAGACCGCGATCGATATTGGCGTCCTTGATTTTCTCGCAAGCGTCATGGACGCCGTCGGGGCGACACATGCGACGGTGCTCTCGGCCTATCGCACGCGGGAGACCAACGCGATGCTGGCGCGCACCACCTTTGGTGTCGCCGAAAATAGTCAGCATATCTACGGCCGCGCCCTCGATATTCGGCTACCCACACGCAACGAAGACGCAATGCAGGCCGCGCGTGGTTTGGAGCGCGGCGGCGTTGGCTGGTATCCGCATTCCGGTTTTTTCCACATAGATACGGGACCGGTGCGCAACTGGATGCTGGATCAGCGAGGACTCGATTCGTTGTTGCTCGATCGGCAGCGGATTGCCTCCCGTATGAACAGATACCGCCTTGTCTTGCCGGGTCTGGAGGAAAGCGGGCGCACGCTCCCGAGCTTAGCCAATAGCGGTCAGCCATTGCCAGGATTGACCCAGAGTGGGAGGCCACTCTCGAGCGCGATGCAAGCTGGCGGGTCATATCGACCGGCTTCGATGCACCGAGTGCTGGCACAAGCGGGCCGCCTCGCAATCACTCGCTCTAAATAGGCCGCGTATCTCATTTGATCGATCATCTGGGCGGCTAGGTCTCGATCAGCGGTGCTGAGTTCGTGCACTCCCACGATGCTCATTGCTGATATCCCGTACTGGTCCGCGTCGGACTCTGCGGCGGGCGAGCGGCGGCAACGCCTTCCGGCAGACCATTCTTCTGCCACTTGACGATTGCGCCATCGCGCAGTCAGCCACCATAAGGCGAGCGACGTCCTATGTCCGATGTGAGCTGGGGCGATATGGACGGGTTCGTTGACCGAACGTCGGCGGATCGGCGCAGCCTGCATCAGGCGCTCATTGAGATTTCTAGCTCCAGCGGCGGGTTCTTTTCTGCCGAGTGGCCATCCATGGAGTCCGCAGCAGGTGTCTGGCAACCCCACGTATTTACGGACGCGTATCTGCTAAGTCGCGGGGCGGAATGGTTTCTGAGCGCACATCCGCCGCTTGGCTCAGCAACAGATCGCGCTGCGAAACCAGCTTCTGAAATGCCTCATGCGTGCCCCCCGCGTCCGGATGCATTTTGCGCGCGAGTCGTCGAAAGGTCCCCACCACATCAGATCGGCTCTAGGCTGACCCGATTACCGCCAAGTCTTTCGATGTATCGATCAGCCGGTCGAGATGAGCCGCGCTATCTGGAACGGATCAGCGGGGCTGAGTTCGCGCACCGCTCGAGGCTGTAGTGTTGCGTTTTACCTCGATTATGGCGACACCCCCTCGAACCGCAACATTACCCGACGGGGTCGCAAAATTCACGGCGTCACTTTGCTTGCTAATCTTACCGCCCACGAAGCGAAGCAGGCCTGCCGTGACCGTTGCGGTCATCTTTCCAACCTGCTTATTGGGATCGTAGACGAACTCGTCGATGATGATTTCAGAGTTGGGCGCCAACGAGATCGTCGACTCATCGACGAATTGAATTTGGACCTGACCCTTGTCAAGGGTCGAGATACGCTCGTTGTGAACAACGTTGTGACCGAGCACAAGCTTCTCGACGGGCTTGCTTGGAGCTTGCCCCTCAGCATCAAGATTCACCGCCGCAGTCACACCCACCCGCTCCTGCGCTTGGGCGGGCAGGACTGAATAACTGATACAGATCGCCAGGGCCAGGCCCAATAGACCACGCACTTTCCAGCCCTCCATAACCCCTCGGCCGGCCTGATTGCCGCAGGACTTTTTTCGCCCGGCGAGGCCGGCAGCGGCGGGTGGCCGTACTAGGCGCAACTTAGTAGCTGGGCCCGACTGATACAACCCATAATCGCGCTTTCCGATTATAGCAGCCTTCCTCGCAATCCGGGAAAATCGGCAGGCAGTCAAGCCGTCCAAAGGTTAATCGACACGCCATTGCGAGGCTACGGATATTCAACTATAGAGGTTACGACATCCTGCCCGTGTTCCAGCGCCTTGAGAAACCCCTTGCCCAGCATTCGAGAAATAGCAGCCTCGGTTAAAGCTGGCGCTCGCTGGTTCTGGCGCATAACGCTATTCATTGTATTGCTGTCAACGACGACGGTAGCCGATGCTGCGCTCACAGTGCCCGAGCGGGAGCAACTGCTGGCGCAAAAGCAAACTCTCCTCCGGCAAATATTGCAGAACCCCTCCAATATCGATGTGATCCTCGCTTATGCGAAGGTCGCGGCGCAGGTGGGAGATAATGAGGCTGCGGCGTCTGCGCTCGAACGGCTATTGCTCTTCAAACCCAACATGCCGCAGATCGAGCTCGAGCTGGGGGCTATTTATTTCCGCATGGGTTCTTTCGAAATCGCGCGCTCTTATCTCGAAAAGGCGAATGCCGATAATCCGCCTCCCGACCTCAAGCCGCGCATCCAGCGGTATTTATCAGAGATCCCGCGCCTCGAACGGGCGCAGCGCGTGACCGCCAATGTTAAATCGGAACTAAACCCGATCGTACCGGCGTCGGCGAAAAGGGACAGGGTAACCGGACCCTGTGACGATCGGACCCAACTCAATGTGGTTTTCCTTTATGGGGCCGAGCTCACGGTCACTGGCCTGAACGGCGTGTCGGAAACGACAAAGACCCCCGGGTTTGCCATTTCGGTTCCGTGCGCTGGCGGGTCGCCCTCACAACCCTTTGCGTTGCCGCCGGGAAGCACGGCAGCCTTCCTACGGGCCCTCAATGGCGAGGTCGGCCGCAATGGCGGTGCCGACGTGGCGCTGACGGCCAGTAATCTGCAACTGAGTGGCATAGGAGACATCATTTCGGGCGACTTCGCCACCAGCTTGGGGCAGGCGGTCACCCAAGCGTCTTCATCAGTAACTCAAACGATTTTCAACACGATAAACAACAACGCTATTAACAACTCGAATGTGAATAATACAACGAACAACAATCCGAATAACAATTGTATAAGCAGAAGCAATGGGCGCTGCGAACAACCATAGTAGTGCGTTCGGCTAGCGATCTTCTCAAAAGTGTTCCCCAACGGCTCTTTGCGATCGTTTGACCCAGTTCTAAAGCAGCCGCAAAACCGCCGGTCCGATCGTCAATATGCAGAGGCACAGCGCCGCCGAGCCCGTCGCAGCCGCGCGCCATATCCCAGTTCGAAGATAGCGGCTTCAGTGGGGCCGCGGTGACCAGGCCCCGTACCGATCGTCCAGATCTCGAGGTATGCTTTACCGTCGCTCGCGCATCGCAGAACGAGGCCGCTTCGAGGAGAAATGAGT
>VAZF01000286.1 GCA_005888425.1 Alphaproteobacteria bacterium | reverse complement strand
GCATACAGCGCCGTATAGACCAGCGCTGCGCCACCCCAACCGACCGCCCAGCCGGTCTGCACGAGACCGACGCCGCGGCCGCGGTATTTGTCCCGGATGACTTCGCCCATCAACACGGCGCCGGCGGCCCATTCGCCGCCAAAGCCGAGCCCGTGCAGCGCGCGCAACACAAACAGCTGCTCGAAATTCTGCGCAAAGGCGCACAGAAACGTGAAGAACGAATACCAGAGGATCGTGATCTGCAGCATCCGCACGCGGCCGAAACGGTCGGCGAGCGTGCCGCAAAACCAGCCGCCCAGAGACGAGATCAGCAAGGTGACGGTGCCGATGAGCCCGGCCTCGCCCTTCGACAACCCCCATAGCGCGATGACGGTCGGGATCACAAAGCTGTACATCTGGACGTCGAACGCATCGAGCGACCAGCCGCCAAAGCAGGCGCCCATCGTGCGC
>VAZF01000285.1 GCA_005888425.1 Alphaproteobacteria bacterium | reverse complement strand
CGGATCAGTGTCAGCGATGCCCGCCGGCGAAACCGTGAGCGACTGGCATGCCACGAGACGCGGAGCCGCGCGCAAGTCCGGATCCGCGTGCGAAGCCGGTCGCCGCGTGCCGATGTGGTCGGAAGGGGCGGCGGCGGTAATCGTTGGGCCAATACCACCAGTCGTATTCTGGCTCCGAGCTGTAGCCTGAGCCGCCGCCCGATACGATACACCCCGTGTCGGGGTCATAGGTGTAGCCCGGTGGGCATGGGAAACCCGCGAATGACGGCGTCGGTGGCGGCGTCGAGCCGCGCAATACGATCGAGGAGCGGTCAGAGCTGCCGCTGCTGTTTGCGGGAGCAGCGGATGGCCCCGTGCCGCGAAGGGTCACGGGCGAAGATGAAGAGGCGGCCGCCGCCGATTCGAGAGCGGCCGCAAGGAGGCCGAGCAGTACGGCCGCGGACAGAATTCCTGTGGCGCTCTTCGCCATGACGTCCTCGCTAATCCTCGGCCCGCACCTTCACATAGGACCCGGGCGCATCCTCGATGGGCGTGAGCTTGCCATCGCCCGGTTGCCGCGCCGGCACCTCGCCGCCCGAATATGGCGCGACCCATTGCTCCCAGGCCGGCCACCAGGAATCCGGGTATTGCGTCGCGCTGGCGAGCCACGCTTCCGAGGTGGGGGGGTTGCCGTCGTTCTGCCAGTGCCCGTATTTGCCGCCCGGCGGGTTGACGACCCCGGCAATGTGGCCGGAGGCCGACAGCACAAACTTGACCGGCCCGGAATAGATCTGCGTCGCCGCATAAGTTGAGCGCCAGGGCGCGATGTGGTCCTCGCGCGTCGACAATAGAAAGCTCGGCGTCTTGATCTTGCGCAGATCGATCGGTACGCCGCCCAGGGTGATGCCGCCGGGCTGTGCCAATAGGTTCTCCTGATACATCTTGCGCAGATAGAAGCTGTGCATCGCGGCCGGCATGCGCGTCGAATCGGCGTTCCAGTACAGCAGATCGAACGGGAAGGGCGATTTTCCGAGCAGGTAATTGTTCACGACAAACGACCAGATCAGGTCGTTGGCGCGCAGCATGTTGAAGGTCGTGTGCATGTCGCGGGCTTCGAGATAGCCTTTTTTCTCCATGCGCTCTTCGAGTGCGTGCAATTGCTCCTCGTCGATAAAGACGCTGAGCTCGCCCGCTTCCTTGAAATCCACCATCGTGACGAAAAAAGTCGCGCTCTTGACGCGGTTGTCGCGCTTCGCGGTCATGTAGGCGAGTGTCGCGGCGAGCAGCGTCCCGCCGAGGCAATAGCCGATGACGTTGGCTTCGCGTTCGCCGGTCGCCTGCTCCATCGCGTCGAGCGCGGCCAGCGGCCCCTCGCGCATGTAATCCTCGAAGCTCTTTCCCGCGAGCCGCTGGTCCGGATTGACCCAGGAGATCACAAAAACCGTGTGGCCCTGCTCGACGGCCCAACGGATGAACGAGTTCCGCGGCCGCAGATCGAGGATGTAGTACTTGTTGATCCAGGGCGGCATGATCAGGAGCGGCCGCCGCTTCACGGTTTTGGTCGTGGGCACATATTGCAGCAGCTGGATCAGCTCGTTCTGGTAGATGACTTTGCCCGGTGTCGTCGCGACGTTCTCGCCGATCTTGAACGCCGCCATATCGGTCATCGAGATCGCCAGCCGGCCCTTGCCGCGCTCGAGATCGCCAAGCAGGTTCTTCAGCCCATTCAGCAAATTTTCGCCGCGGCTCTCGATCGTTGCGCGCAACACCTCAGGGTTCGTCATGACAAAGTTCGACGGCGCGATCGCGTCAACGAATTGCCGCGTGTAGAAATCAACCTTGCGTGCCGCGCCGTCGTCGAGCCCTTCGACGTTCTTGACGGCGCTTTGGATGCTGCGCGCGGTCAAGAGATAGCTCTGCTTGATGAAATCGAAGACGGCATTGTCGCTCCACGCCTTGTCGCGGAAACGGCGGTCCTCGGAAGGCGCCGCGATGACCGGCTCGGCCTCGCCGCCGAGCATGCGCTGCGTCGTGCGCTGCCACAGCGTCAGATAGTCGTTCCAAAACGACATCTGCGCTTCGACGAGCTTCGAGGGATCGGACATCAGCCGCGACGTCATCTCAAAAAAGGCGGCGCCGATCGCCGTCGGCGTCGCCATCCCCAGGCCGCCTTCGCCGTTCTGGCGAGACAGAAAATCGGTGACGAGGCGCTGGCTTTGTTCCGCGATCTCGGCGAAGCGCCGCGACAGCTCGGCCGGATCCGGGAGCGGCTTGGACCCCGGCGCACCGCCCGCCTCCGAGGTGCTGTCGCGAGGTGCGGCGCCTCCGGGAGATGGGCCGCCTTTGCTCCTACTCATTCCAATGTCCTTAACCCGTACCGGGGGATCAAATGTAGTGACGCGCAGGCCCGGATCTAATACATCAGCGGTTCGATTGTCGGGCCGCAGGGCGCGGCGGATCCGCGCCGGCGAGCGGCCGTTGGGTGGGGCCTCGTTGATGGTCGTGCGCGGAGCCCGGTTTCGCAGCATAGCCGGCTGGCCGGCCGCGAGATCGGCCGGGTGGGCGCTGGTTTTCGGATTGGCGGCCTGCAGCCCGGTCGAGAGCTATCGGTCCTTTGTCGGTGTCAGCCTCAACGATCCCGATCCGACGAAATCGCCCTTTACCCAAAACCTGGCGGCCGGCGACGCAATGGGTTACCCGAACCTCGCAACCGTGCCGCCGCCCCCGACCCGCGCGACAACCACCGCCGAGCGGCAAAAGCTGACCGAAACCCTGGTCGTCAACCGCACGGAAACTGAGGCGAGCGCCACCGCAGCGGCGCCGCCGCCCCCGAATGTGACGCTGGCCAGCGCTAAGCCGCGGGAGCTTGCGCCCTGCAAGACGCCGATGGCAGCATCATCGACGCCAGCTCCCGCCCCGCCGCCTCGCTCGACCGAGTCGCACCAGCGCAAGCGCGGCGATCCGCCTGAACCGCAGCCGCTGGAATCATCGCTGCAGATGCCTTCGCTTGCCGCGGCCCCCGAGCCCGAGATGCCCTGCGCGCCGCTGTCGCCGCCCAATATTCCGCCGATGCCTTCGCTTGCCGCGGCCCCCATGACCCCGCCCGCCGAGACCGTCATCGCCGGAATGCCGGTGCCGCCCCCGTTGGTCCCGGTCATCGCCGAAGTGCCGCCACCCCCCGCCTCGGCCAAGCCGCCGCCGAAGCGCCCGGTCGCCGCCACACCGGTCGCGTTCATCGAGCTGCCCGGTACGCCGCCCCGCATCGGCGCCGAGGCCCGCGCGCAGATCGAGCGCGTCGCGGCGCTCTACAAGCAGGAGCCGCGTCCGGTGAAGGTCATCGGTTATGCCGCGCCGGCGGCGCAAGGCGCTCCCGGCGGCGAGCCGCTCGCCGGCTATCGCGCCGCGCTTGAGCGCGCCCAGGCGGTTGCCGCGGCATTGCGGGCCGCGGGCATACCGGCGGATAAGCTTCAGGCCGAGGCGGCGCCGGCGGATGCCGGCGGCTCGGCCGATCGCGTCGAGGTTCAGCTGCTGCCATGATGACCGTGATCGGACCATTCTCGTGAAGCCTGCCCTGAAAATTGCCGTGGCTGGGCTCGGCACGGTCGGCGCTGGCACCCTCCAGCTGCTGGCGCGCCAGGCGGAGCTCTTGGCGACCCGCGCGGGACGCCGCATCGTCGTCGCCGCGGTATCGGCGCGCGACCGGCGGCGCGACCGCGGCGTCGACTTGTCGGCCGCTCGCTGGTACGAGGATGCGGCGGCGATGGCCGCCGATCCGGAGATCGATGTCGTCGTCGAGCTGATCGGCGGCGCCGAGGGCGTCGCGCTCAACGTCATCGACAGCGCGCTCAAGCATAAAAAGCACGTCGTCACCGCCAACAAGGCGTTGATGGCGGAGCACGGCACCCGGCTCGCCGCGGAGGCCGAGAAGGCCGGCGTCGCGCTCGCTTTCGAGGCTGCGGTGGCGGGCGGCATCCCGGTCATCAAGACGTTGCGCGAGAGCCTCGCCGGCAATCGCTTGGCGCGCGTCTACGGCATCCTCAACGGCACCTCGAACTTCATCCTGACGACGATGCGCGAGACCGGCCGCGAATTTGCCGAGGTCCTCGCCGAGGCGCAGAAGCTCGGTTATGCCGAAGCCGATCCGAGCTTCGACATCGACGGTGTCGATGCCGCGCACAAGCTCGCGATCCTCGCGAGCGTCGCCTTTGGCCGCCCGGTCGACCTCGGCGGCGTCTATGCCGAGGGGATCCGCCACATCTCGCGGCTCGACATCGATTTCGCCGAGGAACTCGGCTACCGCATCAAGCTGCTCGGCATTGCGCGGCTGACCGATCACGGGCTCGAACAGCGCGTCCATCCCTGCATGGTGCCGCGCGAGACGCCGATCGCCGCGGTCGAGGGTGTCTTCAACGCGGTCGTCGCCGAAGGCGATTTTGTCGGGCGAGTCGTGCTGGAAGGCCGCGGCGCCGGTGCTTTCCCGACCGCGTCATCGGTGGCCGCCGATCTCGTCGATATCGCGTCCGGCCGCTATGTGCCGGCGTTCGGCGTCCCCGCCGCTTCGCTCAACGCGCTGCCCGGCGCCGCGATGGAGCGGCATCAGGGCGCCTACTACATCCGCCTGATGGTCGTCGATCAGCCCGGCGTCATCGCCGATGTCGCGGCCGCGCTTCGCGACGAGCATGTGTCGATGGAATCGGTGATCCAGCGCGGCCGCGCGCCGGGTGAGGCGGTGCCCGTCGTCCTGACGACGCATGTTACGGTCGAGGCGGCGATGCAGCGCGCGATCGAGCGGATCACGGCGCTCGGCTCCGTGCTCGAGCCGCCGCGCATGATCCGCATCGAAGATTTCTGACGTGCCTCTAGGGAGGAAGCCGTGGCCGACAACTCCAGGATGGATCGCAATCTCGCGCTCGAAGCGGTTCGCGTCACCGAGCTGGCGGCGTTGTCGGCTTCGCGGCTGATGGGGCGGGGCGACGAGAAGGCCGCCGACCAGGCCGCCGTCGATGCGATGCGGCAAGCGCTGAACAGCCTGTCGATCGACGGCACGGTGGTGATCGGCGAGGGCGAACGGGACGAGGCGCCGATGCTGTTCATCGGCGAGAAGGTCGGGACCGGCCAGGGGCCGAAGATCGACATCGCGCTCGATCCGCTCGAAGGCACCACGATCACCGCCAAGGGCGGCGCCAACGCGCTCGCCGTCTTGGCGATGGCCGATGATGGCGGCTTTCTCAACGCGCCGGACGTCTACATGGATAAGATTGCGGTCGGCGGCGGGCTGCCCGACGGTGTCGTCGATCTCGACGCGGCGCCGGCTGAGAATTTGAAAAACCTTGCGCGCGCCAAAAAGGCCGAGATTGCCGATCTCGTCGTCTGCATCCTCGACCGACCGCGCCACTCCGATCTGATCGCGAAGGTGCGCGAGGCCGGCGCGCGCATCATGCTGATCGGCGACGGCGATGTGGCCGGCGTCATCGCCACCTCGAGCGCCGACACCGGCATCGACATCTACATGGGTT
>VAZF01000284.1 GCA_005888425.1 Alphaproteobacteria bacterium | reverse complement strand
TTTGTGCTAATGCAGATGCAGAGCGCCGATAAATGGAACAAGAAGAAAACGTCGGAAGAGCTGCTCACTCAGATCATGACGGGCGAGTTTCCGAAGCTGATGGACAGCTTGCTGCTGGAATACAACTGGGACGCCCTCGCCCATGTTCCGTATGCGCAGAGAGCGTCTGAGCTCGATGAGCCGGAGCTGCGAAAGCTGGATGCCGTCTTGAGAAACGTTCTGCGCCACCTAGAGGTCGTTTGCATAAACATGAAGCATCAGATCATCGACGAAAAAGTCTGTTACGAGTATCTGCACTCCATCCTGACAACCTTTTATGAGACCTGTTCGGACTTCATTGCGAAGGAACGCACCCGCCGACAAGAACCGCGCGTCTTTATCGAGTTGGAGGAGTACGCAAAAAAATGGAGCCCGGCCCTCGCACGATGATCACGACGGCGACACCGCGGGGAAGTGGTAGGCCCGGCAGGACTCGAACCTGCGACAACGCCGTTATGAGCGGCGCGTTCTAACCAGCTGAACTACGGGCCCGTCTGACCAGAGAAGATAGGAAAGATGGCGGGCGTTGTCGCCCCTGAGGGTTCATTCAGCCCCGCCGCGGTGATCTCTCTCTCCGCCCCCTCGAATCTGATGGGCGGGGCGGAGAGTGCCGGGGTGAGGTGGGGGATTCCAGGACGCCGCTGCCGACATGCCCACCTCACCCTCCCAGCGCTGACGCGCTGGGCCCCTCCCTCTCCGCCCTGAAGGGCAGGAGAGGGAATCCGGTCAGGTGTCGAGGAAGCTGCGCAGCTTGCGCGAGCGGCTGGGGTGCTTGAGCTTCCTGAGCGCCTTCGCCTCGATCTGGCGTATGCGCTCGCGGGTCACCGAGAATTGCTGGCCGACTTCTTCCAACGTGTGGTCGGTGTTCATGCCGATGCCGAAGCGCATGCGTAAGACGCGCTCCTCGCGCGCGGTCAGCGAGGCCAAAACCCGCGTCGTCGTCTCGCGCAGATTGGCCTGGATCGTTGCGCACCTTTTCCAAAGGCATCGCCAATTTCTCGGCGAGCTCCTCCGGAGTCGGCTCGCGGCCGATCTCGTGCAGCATCTGGCGCGAGGTGCGCACCAGCTTGTTGATCGTCTCGATCATGTGCACCGGGATGCGGATCGTGCGCGCCTGGTCGGCAATCGAGCGGGTGATCGCCTGACGGATCCACCATGTCGCATAGGTCGAGAATTTATAGCCGCGGCGATATTCGAATTTATCGACCGCTTTCATCAGGCCGATATTGCCTTCCTGGATCAGATCGAGGAATTGCAGGCCGCGGTTGGTGTATTTCTTGGCGATCGAGATGACGAGCCGGAGGTTGGCCTCGACCATCTCCTTTTTCGCGCGGCTGGCTTCGCGCTCGCCGCGCTGGACGGTCTGCACGACGCGGCGGAACTCGGCAATCGGCAGCTTCGCCTCGCCGGCGATCTGGGCGATCGCCGCGCGGTGACGCGCGACATCGTCGACATGCTTGTCGACGAGCTTCGGCCAGCCGCGGCCGGGCAGCTTGCCGGCTCGCTCCAGCCAGTCGCCCGACAATTCGTCGCCCATGTAATGCTGGACAAAATCGGCGCGCTTGACGCCGGCAGTCTCGGCAAGCCGCAGCAGCCTGCCCTCTTCGGCGACAAGGCGGCGGTTCAATTCGTAGAGCTGCTCGACGAGGTGCTCGATACGGGTGTTGTTGAACTTGACCTTGCCGAGGGACTCGACGACCTCGTCCTTCAGCTTGTCGTAGCGGCGCTCGGTGGCGCGCGGCAGCTGGGTGGCCTTGACGATCGCGGCGATACGTTGGTCCTGGATCTTGGCAAGCTTTTTGTGGCGCTCGGCGATGCTATCGAAGATCGCCATCATGCCGGGCCGCAGCTGCGCTTCCATCGCGGCGAGCGAGGGTCCGGCTTCCTCGCCGTCTTCCTCGCTGTCGCTTTCGCCCTCTTCGCTGAGCTCGACGACGACATCGTCGCTCGCTGCGGCGGCGCCATCCGGGTCGCCGACCGTTTCGGCAGCCTTGATGATCGCGGCGCCGGCCTCATCGAGATTGGCGGCGCCATACGTTGCATCGAGATCGACGATGTCGCGCAGCAGCATCTTATTTTCGTTCAGCGCGTCCCGCCAGCCGACCATCGCACGAACGGTCAGCGGGCTCTCGCAGATGCCGCCGATCATCATCTCGCGGCCGGCCTCGATGCGCTTGGCAATCGCGATTTCGCCCTCGCGCGACAACAGCTCGACCGACCCCATCTCACGCAGATACATGCGCACGGGGTCGTCGGTGCGGCCGATGTCATCGTCGACGTTGCCGCGGGCTTCGCTCTCGCCGTCCTCGGCTTCGGCCCCGGCCTCGGCGGGATCCTCGCTCTCTTCGCCTTCGACGACGTTGATGCCGAGCTCGGAGAGCATCGTCATCGTGTCCTCGATCTGCTCCGAGGACACCTGGTCCTGCGGCAATGCGGCGTTCAGCTCGTCATAGGTCAGATACCCGCGCTCCTTGCCGCGCGCGACCATCTTCTTGATCGCGATGGCGATCGTATCAAGGAGCGGCGCTTCGGCCACCTCCTCGCGGGTTTCAGCCGTCTCTGCTGCGGTCGCCGCCTTGCTCGCCATGCCGCCATCCTCTAATGCCAATCCAGGAACACGTAACCCCGTCAGGGGCTCGAACCGTTAAAACTGATCGAGACGCGCCGGCGACCGATCGCCGCGCGAGGCGTCTTTTAAGAATTCATCAAGGGTCCTGCTCGCTCGCTCCGCCGGAAAGAAACTCCGCCGTCGCAACGTCCTCCTCGGTTTGCCGCCCGTGCAACGCCACAAACCGGTCCCAAGTCGCGTCGGACGGGTCCCGGGCCAAGGCCTCGGCCGCGGTGGCGCGCTCGCTGCGCACTTCCTCCCTAATCATCCTCAGTACATGCAGCCAGCCCTGACGGACCGCATCCTCATCCCCTTCCCTCGCCAAAAAACCCGCATGGTCAAAGGAAGGCGACAGCAGCCCATCCAAGGTCGAGCCGAACCCGCAGCGTTCTAAGTGTTGACGCAGCCCCGAAGCGTCAAGCCCCGGATTCACGACCTCGACCTGTAAAATCTCCCGGCGAAGTCTGTCAAGTTCGGGCTCCGGGAAATCAAGCGCCGCGATCTCTTCGCTCGCCTCGCCCGCCAGAAAGGGATGTTGCAAGAGCATCCGCAGCAAGATTTCGCGGCGCAGCCGGGCCGGTGAGCGCGGCGGAGGAGGCGGCATCTCGCCGGCCGATAAAATGCCGGGGATTGCGGCGCGGGCGGCCCGCTGGGGCGAGGCGGGCCGGCCCTTCGGCCACTGCGCGCGGCCCCCGGTCGGACGCCCCCCCGCCGGACGGCCCAGCGTGAACAGGCGCTCGCGGAAGAAGCGGCGATATTCGGACTGTACCGCGCGATCGGCGATCAGTGCCGCGTCGCCCATCAACCGGCGCTCGAAATCGGCGCGCCGCTCCGGCGTGTCGATCGGCCGAGCCGCGAACTCCGAATGCCACAGCACCTCGGATAGCGGCCGCGCCGCGGCGAGAATTTCGGCAAAAGCCGGGCTGCCGCCGCTGCGGACCAAGGAATCCGGGTCCTCGCCGGCAGGCAATACGGCAAAGCGCAGGCTGCGGCCGGGCTGCAACAATGGCAGCGCACGGTGCAGCGCGCGCAGCATCGCGCGCTGCCCGGCCATATCGCCGTCGAGGCATAGGACCGGCTCGGGCGAAAGGCGCCACAATTCCTGAAGATGCGCCTCGGTCAGGGCCGTGCCGAGCGGCGCCACCGCGGTGCCGAACCCGGCGCGATGCAGGGCGATGACATCCATATACCCTTCGACGACGATGACCGCCGGCGCCTCGCCGGTCTCGCTGCGCGCGAGATTGGTGCGGGCCGCCGCCCAGGCATAGAGCACGCGCCCCTTCTCGAAGAGCGGCGTGTCGGGCGAGTTCAGGTATTTCGGCTGGTCGTCTCCCATCGTGCGGCCGCCAAAGGCGATGACCCGCCCGGCGCGGTCACCGATCGGGAACAGCACGCGGCCGCGGAAATAATCGTATGGCTCGCCGCCACCTTCCGGCCGGCGCAGCAAGCCGCCTTCGATCAGCAAGGCTTCCGGAAATTCGCCGGACAGCGCGCGGCGCAGCGCCTGCCGGTCATCGGACGCCCAGCCGAGCCCGAAGCGCCGGATTGTCTCCTCGTCGAGACCCCGCGCCATGAGGTATTCGCGGGCGCGGGTCCCGGCCGGCGACCATAGCCGCGCCTCGTAGAACTTGGCCGCCGCGGCGAGCGCCTCGAGCAATGTCTTTTGACGCTGTGCCCGCTCGCGATCCTGTGGCGTCTGTTGCGGCACTGCGAGCCCCGCCTCGGCCGCGAGACGCTCGATGGCCTCGATAAAATCGAGGTTCTCGGCGCGCATCAAATAGCCGATCGCATCGCCATGCGCGCCGCAGCCAAAGCAGTGAAAGAAACCCTTATCCTCGACGACGTAAAAAGAGGGGGTTTTTTCGTGATGAAACGGGCAGAGGCCGCCCAGCTCGCGACCCCGCCGGATCAGCTTTACGCGCCGTCCGACGAGCGAGCCCAGCGGCACGCGGGCGCGCAGTTCGTCAAGAAAGCCAGGCGGAAAGGCCATCCTTTAAATCACTCTCCCGCATTGCGGGAGAGGGTGGCCGGCGCGACGCCAGCGCTCCGAAGTCACCTTCCGCCTCATCCCAACAGCTGTTTCACGACCGCGCCGGCGCGGGCCATGTCCAAGACGCCGGCGTGGCGCTCGCGCAAGAGGCCCATGACCTTTCCCATGTCCTTGATACCGGCGGCGCCGGTCTCGGCGATCGCTCCCTTGGCCGCCGCGGCAATCTCCTCCTCGCTCATCTGCTTCGGCAAGAAGCTTTCGATGATGGCGATCTCTTCCTCTTCCTGCTGCGCCAATTCGGAACGGTTGCCCTGGCGGTAGAGCGCAATCGATTCGCGGCGCTGCTTCACCATGCCTTGCAGTAGGCGCAGGATTTCGGGTTCCGGAATGCCGTCTTGATTGCCGCTGCCGCGCGCCTCGACGTCGCGCTCCTTCAACCCGGCAAGGATCAGCCGCACGGTCGACAAGGTGCGCGTATCCCTGGAGCGCATCGCCTGCTTCAGCCGCTCGCTGAACGCGTCGCGCAGCATT
>VAZF01000283.1 GCA_005888425.1 Alphaproteobacteria bacterium | reverse complement strand
CATGGATCTGGCGAAGGAGGTCACCTGCCGCCAGAGCTACGACTGGACCGAGACCGTGTGGCGGCGGGAGACCGGCTATGGCCGGCAGGACGCACCGCGCTTTCACGTCGTCGCGGTCGATTACGGCGCCAAGCGCAACATCCTGCGCATGCTCGCCGAGCATGGCTGCCGCGTTACAGTCGTACCGGCGACGGCGACAACCGAAGACATTCTGCGGCACGAGCCCGACGGCATCTTTCTGTCGAACGGGCCGGGAGATCCGGCGGCGACCGGCGAATATGCCGTGCCGGTGTTGCGCGAGCTGATCGCG
>VAZF01000282.1 GCA_005888425.1 Alphaproteobacteria bacterium | reverse complement strand
CACCCCGAGGCGAGCCCCGGGCCGCAGGACAGCCATTATTTGTTCCAGCGCTTTATCGACGCGATGGCGACCGCGCAGCGCTGATGCCAAAGCGGACCGACATTAAGAGCATCCTGATCATCGGCGCCGGGCCGATCGTCATCGGTCAGGCGTGCGAGTTCGATTATTCGGGCGCGCAGGCCTGCAAGGTGTTGAAGGCCGAGGGCTACCGGATCGTGCTGGTCAATTCGAACCCGGCGACGATCATGACCGACCCGGAATTGGCCGACGCGACCTATATCGAGCCGATCACGCCGGCT
>VAZF01000281.1 GCA_005888425.1 Alphaproteobacteria bacterium | reverse complement strand
CCAGCTTTCGGCACGCCGCCGCATCATTGTTTATCGAGGAAGGCTTTAGCCCGAAGCGGGTGCAGGACCTGATGCGGCACTCGACTATCCAAATGACCTTCGACACGTACGGCACCTCTTCCCAGCGCCAGCCGACGATCAGGTCGCGATGCGGCGGCTTCAAGCCCGATTGATTGTGTGAATTCCTCCCGGCCCATGTCGCAAACGTGTCGCACGGAGTTGACGCTAACGGATGGGAAGGGTTGGAAATCCTAGGTATCCGTCGCCAATATGCGCGACACGAGATTGGAGACCAATACACCCTAAGTCATTGACCAGATTGGCTGGGGCGCCTGGATTCGAACCAGGGAATGCCGGAATCAAAATCCGGTGCCTTACCACTTGGCTACGCCCCAAGCGCGTGATCGGGTCTGATCCGGGCCGCACCTTATCGAGAACAACAATCGGCCCGGTCAAGCCGATATATGGGGGCGCCCACCCGGGATCAGCGGCGATGAGCCGTTAGCGATCTGTTCAAGGGATGGCGCCGCGGTCAACAGCGCTCCGGCGGCGGTCCACCATCCGGGCTCGGCCGCGGCGAGCGCGCGACCGGCGGCGAGCGCGGCAGCGTGGTCGGCGAACAGCGCGAAACAGGTCGCCCCGCTGCCACTCATGCGCGCGAGCAAGGCGGCGGGCAACTCCGCCAGGCGGTCGAGCACAGCGCCGATTTCCGGCGCCAATGCGACCGCCGCTTCGGTCAAGTCGTTGCGCCGTGAGGTCAGCGCCGCCACGAGCCCCGCCGCATCGGCCGGCACCGGTTCAAACCGCGCGGCTGACGAAAACCGCCCCGCCCGGCGGCGGAATACATCGGCGGTCAGCAGCGGCCGTCGCGGGTTGGCAAGCACGATGCCTACCGCGGGCAAGAAAGGGGCGGGTTGGAGCTCCTCGCCGATGCCGCCGACCCAGACCGGCCGCGCCGCAAGACAGGCGGGCACGTCGGCCCCCAGTTCCAGAGCGAGCGCCGCCAGCGCCTCATTGTCGAGCTGCCGGTCCCAGAGATACGACAGCGCGCGCAAGACGGCGGCCGCGTCGCTCGACCCGCCGCCGATCCCGCCGGCCGCCGGCAGTCTCTTCTCGAGGTGCAGCGCGGCGCCGGCCTCGATACGGCCGCGCTCCTTGAGCAGCCTGGCCGCGCGAAACACCAGATTGTCATCGCCGAGCCCGGCAATCCCGGCCACTTCCGGCCCATCGACCGTCAGCGCCAATGCGTCGGCCGGCGCGGCGGTAATCGTGTCGCCGATATCGGCGAAGGCTATCAGGCTGTCGAGCAGGTGATAGCCGTCGGCGCGCCGCCCGATGACATGCAAGTAGAGATTGACCTTCGCCGGCGCGAACGCCCTGACCGCCACGCCGCCTTCCGTTGGCTCAGCCGCCGTGCGGGGTCGAGGGCGGCGGCGTCTTGAGGCCGCTCTGCAGCTTCTCCTCGATCGGCTTGATCTCGTTCTCTTGTGGCCCGAACTGCAATGCCCGCTGCCATTGATAGCGCGCTTCCGACAAGCGGCCGCTCTGCCAATAGGCGTCACCCAGATGGTCGTTGATCGTCGGATCCTGCGGCACCAGCTCGACCGCTTTTTCGAGCTGTTCGACCGCCCCGGCATAATCGCCCATCCGGTAATGCGCCCAGCCCAGGCTGTCGACGATGTAGCCGTCATCGGGGCGCAGCTCGACCGCCTTTTCGATCATCTTCAACCCCTCGTCGAGGTTTTCGCCGCGATCGATCCAGGAATAGCCGAGATAATTGAGAACCAGCGGCTGCTCGGGTTTCAGCTCCAGCGCATGCTTCAAATCCTGTTCGGCGCGCTGCCACTGGCCGGAGCGTTCGAGCGCGACGCCGTGGTCGTAAAACAGCGACCAGCGCTCGGGCATGCCGACCGCGGCGGCGCGGCGGATCGCCTCCTCATAGGCGGTGACCGCCTCGGCGAAGCGCTTTTTGTTGCGCAGGATATCGCCGAGCTGCACCTCCGTCGCAACCGATTGCGGCTGCTCGGCGGCCATCGTCTTCAGCTGAGCGATCGCCTCATCGGTGCGCTCGAGCGTGTCGAGATTGATCGCGCTGCGCAGCCGCGCCGACGGGTAGTAGAGCGAGTTCGGCTTGATCTCCGACAGAACAACGAGGCTTTCCTCCGGCTTGTTCTGGGCGCTCAAGACATCGGCCAGCAATAGCTGCGCCAGGCCGAATTGCGGCCGCAGGTTCAGCGCGAAGCGGGCGTAGAGCAGCGAGAGGTCGATCGTTTCCGCCTGGTTGAGCACGCTTGCCAGATCGAACATCGCCTCGGCCAGACCATCCGCCGGCGAGCGGATCGTCGGCTGCGTGGCGCCGCCGCTGGAGCGTGCCGCCAACGCGGCGCTCGCCAGTTCGCTCCCGGCATTCTGTTGGCTGAATTTCTGATAGAGCGCCTTCGCCTGTTCGGCGCGGCCATGGCGCAGGTCAAAATTGGACGCCGCATCGGTCAGCCGCCAATTCAGCTGCTCGCTGCCGGCCAGCGCCTTTTCGTAGTATTGCTGGGCCTTATCGGTCTGCTTGGCAAAATCATAAAGCAGCGCCAGCTGAAATATTTTGAGCGGCTGAAAGCCGTTGAATTTGTCGAGCCCCTGCAGCGCGGTGTCGGCGCCGGCCAGATCGCCCGCCGCGACGCGAGTCCACGCCAGCGCAAACGGCGCGATGAACCGGTGCACCCCGTCTGACGGCAACGCCGCGGCATATTTCAGCGCGCCGGCGGCATCGCCGGCCTTCAGGCGATCGCTGAGCAACACCAACTGAGCGACGGCGTCGCCAGGATCGAGTTTTAGTTCCTTGGGGGCGAGAGTGAGCGCGCGATCGAAATGCCCGACGCTGACTTCCATCAGGAAGGTGCGGCTGAGGATTTCCGGGGAATCGGGATCATCGCCGATCGCCTTTTCAAACCATTTTGCCGCGCCGGTGAAATCGCGCCGCTGCTGCGCATGCCGCCCGGCGAGGTATTCGCCGAACAGATGCTCCGGCAGGACCGCCGATTTGTCCTGGCCCGCCGATTTATCCTGCGCCGCCGGCTTGTCCTGCGGCGCGGCTGAAGCCGAGCTGGGCATGCCGAATGTGGCCGCTAGCAGCAGCACTGCCCAAGCCGGCGCCAGAGAGCGGCGCAATCCCGACTCGACCGGATGTCCTATCTTCACACTCTGCACTCGCGAGACCTCGCTTCTATCCACGCTTACGACCTTGGGATTAATTACATATTCGGGTAGTTGGGTCCGCCGCCGCCCTCCGGCACTACCCAGTCGATATTCTGCTCCGGGTCCTTGATGTCGCAGGTCTTGCAGTGCACGCAATTGGGCGCGTTGATCTGCAGGCGCGGCTCGGCGGTCCCGGGATCCTCGACGATCTCGTAGACCCCGGCCGGACAATAGCGCTGTTCCGGCGAGTCGTAGAGCCGATAATTGATCGTGATCGCCTTGGCCGGGTCGCGCAATCTGAGATGCGAGGGCTGGTCCTCCTCGTGATTGGTATTTGAGATAAAGACCGAGGACAGCCGGTCGAAGCTGATCTTCCCATCGGGCCGCGGATAGTCGATCCGCGGCGCCTGGCTGGCCCGGATCAGCTGAGTGTGGTCGGGATGGTGGTGCAGCGTCCAGGGCGCCCGGCCGCGCAGCACATAGGTGTCGAACGCCGAATAAGCCAACCCGCCCCACAGCCCGAGCCGAAAGCTCGGCCGGATGTTGCGCACCTGGTAAAGCTCGTCCCAAATCCAGCTCTGCTCCAAGGCCTGCCGCACCTGCGCCCC
Source organism: Alphaproteobacteria bacterium (assembly GCA_005888425.1). Taxonomy (GTDB): domain Bacteria; phylum Pseudomonadota; class Alphaproteobacteria; order ATCC43930; family CGMCC-115725; genus DATARH01. Next base: position 1,593 of record VAZF01000281.1, on the reverse strand, counting down.
CGCATTACCGCCGAGCCGCGCAAAAACCACTTCGGCCGCGACCATGCCGGATTTCATCGCCGTGTGGCTGCCCTTGATCTTCGGCACGTTCAGGAAACCCGCGGTATCGCCGATCAGCGCGCCGCCGGGAAAGTCGAGGCGCGGGATCGACTGGAAACCGCCTTCGTTGAGGGCGCGCGCGCCATAGGAGATCCGCCGGCCGCCCTCGAAAATCGGGCGGATCGCCGGATGCGTCTTGAAGCGCTGAAACTCTTCGAACGGGTTGAGGTACGGGTTGCCGTAGTCGAGCCCGATGACAAAGCCGACCGCGACCTGATGATTTTCGAGGTGATAGAGAAACGAGCCGCCATAGGTGCTGCCGTCGAGCGGCCAGCCGACCGTGTGCACGACGAGCCCGGGCTGATGCCGCTCCGGCGCGACCTCCCACAATTCCTTGAGGCCGATCGCATAGGTCTGCGGGTCATGCCCGTCGCGCAGGTGAAAGCGGCGGATCAGCGTCTTTGTCAGAGAACCGCGGCAGCCCTCCGCGAACAGCGTCTCGCGCGCGATCAGCTCGACGCCGGGCGTATAGCGCTCGGTCGGTTTGCCGTCCTTGCCGATGCCCATATCGCCGGTCGCGACGCCGCGCACCCGGCCGGCTTGATCGTAGAGCACCTCGGCGGCGGCGAAGCCGGGATAGATCTCGACCCCGAGCGCCTCGGCCTGCTGCGCCAGCCAGCGGCAGAGATTGCCGAGGCTGATGATGTAATTGCCGTGATTGTGCATCTGCGGCGGGGTCGGCAGCCGCAATGCGCGGTTCGTCGTGAGATACAGGAAACGGTCATCGGTGGCCGGTGTGTTGAGTGGCGCGCCGCGCTCCTTCCAATCCGGAAAAAGCTCATTGAGCGCGCGCGGCTCGAACACCGCGCCCGACAGGATATGAGCGCCAACCTCGGAGCCCTTCTCGACGACGCACACAGCGAGTTCGCTGCCGGCCGCCGCGGCGAGCTGTTTCAGACGGATCGCGGCGGCGAGGCCGGACGGCCCGCCCCCGACGACGACGACGTCGTACTCCATCTTTTCGCGCTGTGCGTCCGACACCGTTTGCCTCTGCTGTGCCCAATCCGTCCGGCTGCGGGCCGCGACTATAAAGGATCGCGGCGAAAACGGCAGCGCGGCCAATTCACCGGCGATTTACCCGGCGGATGAAGCGCGCCGGGCTGTGCTACGATCCGCGCCATGAGCGTACCGGATACACCCGCCGCAACCCGACCGCTCGATCGGGCGGCGGCGCTGGCTTTGTTGCGCTGGTATGTCGACATGGGCGCGGACGAGGCGATCGGCGAGACCGCACCGAACCGGCTGGCTGAGCCGGAGAGACCACCGGTTGCCCCGATCGCGCCGCCGGTCGCATCGACGCCGGTCATCCCGCGCCCGCCGGCACCGGCGACGCGCGTCGCGCCGCCCGGCAGCTTCGCTGAGTCGCTAGCCGAGGCGGCGCAATCGGCGCGCCGGCTCGCCACCACCGCCGACACTATCGACGCGCTAGCCGCGCTGGTCGCCGCGTTTGACGATTGCCCGCTGAAGCGCACCGCGACGAAGACCGTCTTTATC
>VAZF01000280.1 GCA_005888425.1 Alphaproteobacteria bacterium | reverse complement strand
GCAGCAGGACAAGCTCGGTATCGATTATCTCGACCGCCGCGCGTCCCTGATCGGCGGCGTCACGCTGGACGAGGCGCGCGCGGTCGCGCAGAAATTGTTCGACCCGGGCGCGCTCAGCTTTGCGGTGGTCGGCGATCCGGCCGACGTCGAGCCGACCCGCTCGCCCCGTCCGCCGAAGTTCTGACCGTCAATCCGATTTGCGGGCGCGGCCAGTGAAGCGCCGCATCGACACCCTGCTGGATGGCATCGAGGCAGTCGGAAAAAGCCGCGTCGCTGTTGCGTTCACTGCGGAGGTGCCGGTCGCCGGCGTTGTGCGGCGGCTTGGCCACGTCGCGGGTCGGGGCGACGCAGGCCTCCTGCCACACTTCGGTCAGCCCCTCGCCCGACACTATATTCTCCAGCGCATCGCCATCCATCTCGAGGCCGTGGGCGATCTGGCGCAGCTTGGCGGCAATCGTGGGGGAGGCATAGGCCAGCGCCTGCAACTGAACGGCATAGTGCCTGAGAAAGGCCACGTGACCGAGCAGCGTCAAATCTTGCATTCTACTGATACTCCTTCGGTCGCGGGCGTGGCGCTCTTACAAAACACTCCCACTGGTTTTTAAATTGTAAACGAAACAAAGCTTCCGATGATTTGGCCGGCCCTGTGCGGGGCACCGGACAGCG
>VAZF01000279.1 GCA_005888425.1 Alphaproteobacteria bacterium | reverse complement strand
CAAACCCGGACCCGATGTGCGGCGATAAGAATGCGATGGAATGGGCGCATGCCTGGATGTCTCACAAGCCGCCACCGGCGAATAAGGTCGGCTTCATGTACATGCTGCGGGGAGACGGTGGCGCCAGCAATACCGATCCGTATGCGGATAAGGAAACCCCCGGCAACAATTGGATCAAAACCGGTGCTCACGTGATGATCGTCGGCTCGGGCGCCAAGATGCTCGACGGCTATCCGCGCGATCCGAAGGGAGACGCAACGAAGCCCTATGTGATGTGGCCAGGAACGCCTCATGAGCACCTGATGCTGCCGGTGCGCTGATCGACGGGCAGACATCGTCGCGCGGCCCGATCGCCTCGCCTCTAGACCAGCGCGCGCGCTCCCTCGGCCCGCAACCATGCCTCTTCTGCGGCTTCGGCAATCTCCGAAACCATCGCGGCGGCGCGCGGACACCCCTTCCGATGCGCCTGGGCGGCGGCGATGTGGAGCTGCCAGATGGCAGCGATGCCGCCGCGCGCCAACAGCTTCAGCGCCAGGTTTTCGGTCGGGGTTCGGCTGAGGGCCATCATCGGCTATCCCCTTGGCATTCCGCCGGCGTCGCGGTCCCGCAGGGTCGCAGCCTGAATTTGGTCGCCTGGCCGCTGCAAGCAGAGCATCAGCGCCGTTACGCCCGCGAGGATTGCGGCCCCCAGCGTGAACAGAACGGCGATGTCGCTCGGCATGAGGATGTGCATGGCCAGGACGATAACCGGGCCACCTTGAGGAGTTGTTTCAATTTAGAGTTAATTCTGTATTACGTCCTCGCTTGACATGTTCCTGGTCTGTTCCCATCTACAAACGTCGTAGCGTCGCGATAGGAGGGGCAAGTTTTGCTGCAAAGGGGCTGCATAAGCAGCAAAACGGAGGCGGGAGGCGCCACGGGTGGGGAGTGCGGCCACCTGAAAACGGCCTGTAATTACAGGCCGAGCGAGGATTGGGCTCACCGACAACCAAAATGGCGGTTGGCTGCAAATCCGCTGCAAAAGCAGCCAACGGCGGGCCGGGCGACCGCCGTCGCGGTGCTATAACCCGCGCGGGATGTGGATTGCCGGAACCGGACGAGCCCTGACGTGAAGAGCCTGTGGTCGGATGCGGAAGCCGAGGCGCTGGTCGCGCATTACGCGGCACGCGGCGTCGGTCGCGAGGTGGCGCTTTGCCTCTACGGCTCGCGGCTGTTGGGCGGCGACAAGCGGCTCGTGCTGCATGGCGGCGGCAATACCTCGGTCAAGACCGTGCTTCCCGATCTCTTCGGCGAATCCGCCGAGGTGCTGTGCATCAAGGGGAGCGGCCGGGATCTGGCCGCGCTCGAGCCGGAAGGCTTGCCCGCGGTGCGCCTCGCGCCCTTGCGGGCCTTGCGCCGGCGCGAGTCACTCGATGATGCCGAGATGGTACGGCTGTCGCGGGCCGCGCTGCTCGATCCCGGGGCGCCGAACATCTCGGTCGAGGCATTGCTGCACGCTTTCCTGCCGCACCGCTTTATCGACCACACACATTCCGTCGCGGTGTTGAGCCTCGCCGACCAGCCCGATGGCGCCGCCCTCTGCGCCGAGGTGATTGGCCGCCGTGTGGCGGTCGTGCCCTATGTCCGGCCCGGGCTGCCGCTCGCCAAGGCCGCGGCTGAAGCCTTCGAGACCGGTCCCGATGTCGAGGGGCTCGTGCTGGTGAAGCACGGCATCGTGACCTTCGCCGAGGATGCGGCTGAGGCCTACCGCCGCATGATCGGCCTCGTGACCTTGGCCGAGGAGCGCATTACCCGCACCCGCAAGTCGGTTTTCGCTGTGCGGGCGCTGCCGTCGGGCATCGCCAGTGTTGCTGAGAGCGCACCGGTCCTGCGCGGCCTCTGCGCGATCCCCGATCCCGCGACGCCCGGTCTCTACACCCGCTTCGTGCTCGATTTTCGCGGCGGGAAGGCGGTGCGCCAGTTTGTCGACGGCGCCGATTTGGAGCGCTACGGCCGCGCCGGTGTTGCGACCCCCGACCACACGATCCGCACAAAGAACACACCGCTGATCGTGCCGCCGCCCGAGCGCGGCCGGCTCGATGCCTTCGCAGCCGAGGCGCGCGCTGCGGTCGAGCGTTACGCCGCCGATTACCGCGCCTATTTCGCGCGCCACAACGCCGCCTCCGCGGTGCCGAAGCGCGAGCTCGACCCAATGCCGCGCGTCATTATCGTGCCGGGGCTCGGCCTCTTCGGTGTCGGCCGCAGCGCAAACGACGCCGCAATCGCCGCCGATATCGCCGAGAGCTGGGTCGAGACCGTGACCGGCGCCGAGGCGATCGGCCGGTTCGAGTCATTGTCCGAGACCGAATTGTTCGCGATGGAATACTGGTCGCTCGAACAGGCAAAGCTCGGCCGCGCCGAGGAAAAGCCGTTGGCCGGCCAGGTCGCGCTGGTGACCGGCGGCGCCGGCACGATCGGGTTCGCGACCGCCACGGCGATGCGTGCAGCCGGCGCCGAGACCGTGCTCGCCGATCTCGACGGCGCCGCCGCGGAACAGGCCGCCGCCCGGCTCGACGGCCCGGCGCTCGGCCTGGCTTGCGATGTCACCGATCCCGCCTCGGTCCGCGCGGCCTTTGACCGTGCGACCGAGCATTTCGGTGGTGTCGACATTGTTGTCTCGAATGCCGGCGCCGCGCTGCAAGGCCGCATCGGCGAGGTCGAGGACGCCGTGTTGCGAAAGAGCTTCGAGCTCAATTTCTTCGCGCATCAGAGCGTCGCACAAAACGCGTTGCGGATCCTGACGGCGCAAAAGACCGGCGGGTGCCTGCTATTCAATGTCTCGAAACAAGCGGTCAGCCCCGGGCCCAATTTTGGCCCCTACGGTCTCCCAAAAGCGGCGACGCTGGCGTTGATGCGGCAATACGCGCTCGAATACGGCAGCGCCGGCATCCGCGCGAACGCCGTCAATGCCGATGGCATCCGCGGCGGCCTCCTGACCCCGGAGATGATCGCCGCGCGCGCCGCCTCATACGGCATGACCGAGGCGCAGTATATGGGCCGCAACCTGCTGGGCCATGAGGTGACCGCCGCCGATGTCGCGCAGGCCTTTCTGTCTTTGGCCCTGGCGCGCAGCACGACCGGCGCTTTTCTCACGGTCGATGGCGGCAACATCGCCGCCGCGCCGCGCTGACTTGCCGGCGCGCGAAAGCACGGGCATGTTGGCCGTAACACCGATTGCCGCATAGGGAGCACGAGAGCATGCCGGAAGCCGATACCGAAGGCGCCCGCTACCAGGCCGACAAGCCGCAGACCGCGCCGGGCTTTTTCTTGAAGGGCTCGCACCAGCTCGACTGGGGCATGAAGAACCGGTTGGCGCGGGTCTTCAATCCGCAGAGCGGTCGCACCGTCATGCTGGCGGTCGACCACGGCTATTTCCAGGGGCCGACGACCGGCCTCGAGCGCATCGACCTCAGCATCGTGCCGCTCTTGCCGAATTGCGACGCGCTGTTCTGCACCCGCGGCATCCTGCGCTCCGTTATTCCCGCCGAGTCGCAAAAGCCGATGGTGCTGCGCGCCAGCGGCGGTCCCTCGATCCTGAAGGAATTGTCCGACGAGCAGATCGCGATGGACATGGAAGACGCTGTCCGCCTCAACGCGGCGGGGGTCGGCATCCAGGTGTTCGTCGGCGGCGAATTCGAGACCCGTTCGATCCACAACATGACGCGGCTTGTTGATGCCGGGTTGCGCTGCGGCATGCCGGTGATGGGTGTGACCGCGGTCGGCACGAACATGGTGCGCGACGCGCGCTATTTCCGGCTCGCCTGCCGCATCATCGCTGAATTGGGCGCGCAATACGTCAAGACCTACTACGTCGATGACGGCTTCGAGACGGTGACCGCGTCGTGCCCGGTGCCGATCGTTATGGCCGGCGGCAAGAAACTGCCGGAAATCGAGGCCCTGACGATGGCTTACAACGCGGTGCAGCAGGGCGCCTCCGGCGTCGACATGGGCCGCAACATCTTCCAGTCGGACGCGCCAAAGGCAATGATCCAGGCGGTGCATGCGGTCGTGCACCAGAACATGAAGCCGCAGCACGCGCTCGACATGTTCCACTCGCTCAAATCCCAGGGCTGAGCCCGATCTCGGATAGGAAGTCGAGCGCGGCGGCGGCGCAGGCAGCAGGCTCTTCGAGCTGCAGTTTCACCGGCATGGCAAAATCGCTGCGCTTTGGCCATAGCCCGAGCGCTATGACTTGCAGATACATCGAGGCTTCGAGCTCGGTCGGGCAGGCGAGCTGCCAGCCGCCCGCGGCATCCGGCTGCAATACCGCGCGCGCCATCTGCTCGGCGGCACCTTCCGCCCAGCGTTGGCCCGACCGCGTCTTCGCGTAATCCCGCGCCAGCTCCGACCGCTCGTCGAAATGCGTTCGGCGCTGCCGTGCCCAGCGCGCCAGCTTGTGCTCGTAATCCTCCATCTTGCCGCGCACGGGATGGCCGGGCGGCGGCACATCGGGCGGATCGAACAGAATAAGCGCCGCGAAATCGCTGCGGCCGGCGAGCGCTTGCAGCATTGCGCATTGCGCCGACATCGAATGAAACACGCCGGCGGTCGGCTTCTCGCCGAATTCCTCGCCAACGGCCCGGCAGATCCCATCAAGGTCGGGCACCATATGCGCGTAATCGTGGTTTGGCGGCTCGGCGCGCGGGTTCTGGCCGTGGCTGCGCATGTCGAACACGACGACATCGAAGCTGCCGAGAAACCGGCTCCAGAAACTGAAATAGCCGTCGATCGCAAACCCGTTGCCGTGGCTGAGCATGAGCCGCGGTCCGCGCGGATTGCCGTGCCGGCGCACCCGCAGCCGCGCGCCGTCTGCCGCAACGACTTCGATAACCGCGCGCGGCGCCGGAACCGCTCTCGTCATCCCCGGAAATTCATGGCGGGGTCAGCCGCGGCCGGGGTAGCTGACCGCCATGCCGGCGCGCACATCCTGCTGGATGCCGTATTGCGGGAACGGGTAGCGCAACCCGTTTTTCGCCAGCGCCTCCATCCCGGCGATCGCCTTCGGCAGATAATCCGGCGGCAATGCCATCAGCATCTCGTCGTCGAGGACGCCGCCATAACGCCGCTCGGCAAAGCACGGGATCGACAGGCTCGGGGTGCGCGTCTTCAGCGCGCGGCCCCAGGAATCGGCGCAGGCCGACTCGCCGACGACGCTCCAGTCAAAGCGCTTATAGCCTGCCCATTGCAGCCCGTTGATGAAATAGATCATCGCGCCGGGCGTGGCGTAGAACAGCGCGATGTCGGGGGGGTCGAGCCGGCCCGAGGCAAGCGGGCCGATCGCGAGCGCGTCGTAATTCCCGTCGGGGACGCATTCCATCGCCGCCTGGTGCGCGCTCGCATCTTCTTCGCTCGAATACCACACGCCGACCATGTGCTTCCCCGACCGCCACGCCTCATCCTTGGCGTTGCCGAGCCCGACGACGGCGCGGCATTGCGCGCCGACGAGGTTCTCGGCGGTGATGCCGACCGTCCAGCCGAGCCGCGAGGCTTGGCCGACGACCTGGTCCAGCGTATGGATCGATTGCGGGCGGCGGATGCGCGGGATCGCCTCCATCTCGGCGCGGCTCTCGAAGAGCTTCATGCCGAAAACGTGGGAGCGAAGCTTCAATAGCCGCTCCAGGTCGCCGGCGAGTTTGGTCCAGTCGGTCATCGCGTCATCCCCGCGGTTCGGAGTACATGCCCGGCATTGTCTCGGAAAACCCACAGTACGGCGAACCCGAAATTCGGCCGATCTCGGTATCATCGAGATCATGGGAACTGCCAAAGCCATCGCACAAGTCACGCTTAGGTCAGTTCTTCTTGGTTAGCGCAAAGGTTGAGCACTCTGTTTTGTGCTATGATCAAAAAGTCGGCAACCGGGGGGGAGCCGGCCCTATGCAACGAGGGGGAACTCATGGATACAGTGCATCGCATTAAGATGTGGATCGGCGGTCTCACTGAGATCGGATTGATGCTGCTGGCGCTCGCCATTGTCGCGGCGTTGTTGATCGGCGGTCAGCTGCCGTTCTTCGGCGGCGTTGTTGCGAACATCATCGGAATGGTCGCTCAACTCGGCAGTAACGGCTTGGTAGGCCTTATTGTTTTGGGCATCATCATGTGGCTCTTCTCGCACCGGTCGGTCGCCTGATTTGCCGTCGAGGGGTGGGGTGACGAGCCCCACCCCGCGCGCCCATGGCAAATTTTCTGCGGCAATTGCGCATCATCGGCTGGGCGGCGGTCGAAGCCGCTTTTCTGCTGATTGTCCTCTGTCTGTTGCTCAACATCATCATCGGCGACAAGACCGATTCGTTTATTTCGGGTGTTGCCAAGAACGCGACGGCGTTTCTGCAAAGCCTGCCGCCTGGGATATTTCTCGGTGTCGTGTTGATCGTCGTGATCTGGGCTTTTCTGCGATCGCGGTTATTGCCGCCGCGCTGATCCGCCGGCCCGAATTCTATACCCGGATTTCCCTAGCGGAGAGAGAAGGTCGCCGGCGGCGTTCGGGGCGTGTGACCTCGTTTTCGTTTCCCGCCCTCCTGCCTTATCTGATCGTTTTTGCCGCGCTCTATAGCGGCTTTGGGGTTCAGTCGCCCTACCTGCCGGCTTTTCTCGGCGAGCACGGGCTGGAGCCGGCCGCGCGCCGGCTTTAGCTGCTCCGTTCAAGCCCGCGCGTCGGGTTCGCCGCGAGCGGGAGGTTTCGAGAGCGTCGGCTGAAGACCGCATTGCTCCAGTGGCGGCTGGTTTGTTTGTACGCAGCGGAACAATGGATCGCGACGGCGCGATAGAGCCCGCAACGATCGAGTACCGCGACAGCGTTGAGCGCCGTTGCGACACCGTTCTCGGCTTGCAACATCTCTTGGACAAAGGCGCGCGTGAGGAGCCCCGGTCCGGTGGCAAGCCAAATGATATCGGAATCGCCGCGGTTGATCGCCTCGACCGCAGTAGAGAGGGCCCGTGTCAGGACCG
>VAZF01000278.1:11149-16582 GCA_005888425.1 Alphaproteobacteria bacterium | reverse complement strand
GACGGCGCGCCGCCATCCAATTAACGTTGCCGCGTACCGTGTTGATCTCGCCATTGTGACAGATGAAGCGGTAAGGATGCGCCAGCCGCCAGGACGGGAAGGTGTTGGTCGAGAAGCGTTGGTGAACCAGCGCCAAGGCCGAAACTGTCAGCGGGTTCCGGAGATCGTCGTAGAAGCTCTCGACCTGCGGGGCCAGCAGGAGTCCCTTGTAGACGACCGTCCGGGTCGAAAACGACGGAACGTAGAGCTCGCGCACATCCGGCATGTTCAGATGGTCGGCGAGCTTGGCGATGCTGTTCAGCACCTGCTTGCGGATCGTCAGGATCTTGCGCTCGAAGGCGTCCTGGTCGGGGATGTCGGGGGCGGCTGCGACGATCGCCTGGGCGATGTACGGCATCGTCTCGATGACCTTGACGCCGAGCCCGGTGGTATCGACACCGACATCGCGCCAGGCGAGCAATGTCTGGCCTTCGGAATGGACGAAATGCTCAAAATGCTGGACCGCGACCGCGCGCGCCTTTCCTCCCACCGGAAGGAAGCACATCGCGACGGCATAGCGGCCCTCGGCCGGCAATTCGATGCCGCGCTCAGCCGCCCAGTGGCGCAGCAAACCGTCCGGCATCTGGATCATGCAGCCGGCGCCGTCGCCCATCAGCGGGTCGGCGCCGACCGCGCCGCGATGGTCGAGGTTGACGAGGATCTGCAAGCCGCGGCTGATGATGTCGTGCGATTTTCGGCCCTTGATATTGACGACAAAGCCGACGCCGCACGCATCATGCTCGTTGCGCGGATCGTAGAGTCCTCTGCTGGCCCGTTCTGCCGCCATCCTCGCTCGCTTTTTAACCAATGCCGCGGCCGCGCCGGCCCGCTGCTCCTAAGGGGGCAAACAGCGGCCGCGATACGCCATTCAAGACAGTATGCATGACTAAATTAGGGAAGGCGAATCGGGGTTGCGAGCCGGGCCTGGTATTTTATGCCGCAGGTTGAGCCGGGATGGCGGGATCGCGCCGTGCGGCAGGGCCAGCCTGATTTGGCGGGTACGGCGGGTCCCTAAAGGCTCCCGCCCTATGTCAGCCGGCGGCGTGCAGGACTGCCCCCGCAGGAGAGGCCGCCGCCACCGAAAACACCGGCACGGCTTCGGAGAAGCCGCGCAACGGCCGGGTGCCGAGCGGCGTCAGCGGATAAGCATCGCCGATCTCGGCCGCCGCGGCCTGGTCGATCAGGATCTGACCGTCCGCCGCGGCGGCGCAGATGCGCGAGGCAAGGTTCACAACGTTGCCGATGGCGGTGTAATCGGAGCGGCCCTCATAACCGATGCGGCCGACCGTCGCCGGGCCTTTGGCGAGCCCCACTCCAAAGCCGATTTCGTGTCCCCGCGCGCGCCAGCTCGAGACCACCGACTGCATCGCCGCCTGCATCTCCACCGCCATCTGCAAGCCGCGGAGGGCCGGCGCCGGGCACGGCACCGGCGCGTTCAGCAACAGCATCAGCCCGTCACCCATGAAGCAGGTCAGCGTCGCCTCGTGACGCGTGATGATGCCGCCGAGCGCTTCGTAATATTCCTGCACCAGGCCCATAACCTCTTCCGCGCCCGCCCGGCCGGCGAAGCTGGTGAAGCCGCGCAGATCGCAAAAGATCACGACGACTTCGGCACGATGGCTGTCCAGCAGCTTTTCCTGGTCGCTGCCCTCGACGAGTTCGGCGACCTGCGGCGCGAGAAAACGCTTCAGTCGGGCGATGCGCTCGGAGCGTTCCTGCGACAGCGCCAATTCGACGGCCATCTCGTTAAATCGTTGCGCCAGATCCTGCAACTCGTCGCCGGTCGTGATCTCGATCTTCTGGTCGAAACGGCCGGCGCCGATGCGTTCGGCGCCCTGACCCAGCAGCCGGATCGGGCCGACCATTCGGCACGCCAGGAGATAACCGAGACCGGCAGCGAAGACGGCGCCGAGCAGCAGCAGCAACCCGGTCCGCCACAAGGCTGCACGGATCGGGGCGAAGGCCTCGGCAGCTGGTTCCTCGACAAAGGCCGCCCAGCCCGGGCCCGATATCGGGGCCATCGCCGCGATGACCGGACGATGCTCGGCATTGATGCCCTCGGTCGTGTCCTCGCCGGCAGCGGTCATGGCTTGCTGTAATTCTCTGAGCCGCGCCGCCGCCGGGTCGTCATCGCCGCGCAACACCAGGCTGATATCCGGATGCGCGACGAGGCGGCCAGCGCCGTCCAGCACAAAGGCGTCGCCTGACTGGCCGACATGGATCGACGAAATCACGTCCCAAATCAGCTTCAGATTGATCACCGCGAGCGTCACGCCATTGGCCGCGCGCGGGCCGGCAACCGCGATCGCCAAATGCGGCTCGGAGCCGCCATACAGCGTCACCGGCCCGTACCAGAGACGGCTGGCGCGAGCGCCGATGACCGCCGGATCCTGGCTATGGTCAACGCGGCTATTGACGATGTCGGGATTGACCCGGGAGACATGCAGTCTTTCGCGGCCGCTGCCATCGATCAGCATGACATCGACAACGGCCGGCGCCTGGCTCATCAATCGCAGCACGTCGAAGCGATGCTGCTCGTCGGTGCCCTCGCGCCACGGCAGCTGCACGGTCCAGCGCAGCTGGTCGGTGATGTCATCGAGAAAGCCCTGGATCTTGCCGGCCGCCGATTGCGCCTCGGAGCGCAGGCGCTGGCCCAGCATGACGCGCTGATCGCGGTATCCGAACCACGCCTCGCTGATCCCGTTGGCCAGCAGCGGTACGACGACGGCAATGAACAGCGCCGCGAGATATTTCTGGATCAGCGGTCGCCGCGGCCGGTTCGCGGCCGGAGCGTCAGGCACACTCATTCGACCACATCGTCGGCGCGCACCAGGATCGCTTCCGGAATCGTCAGGTCGAGCGTCTTCGCGGTCTGCAAATTGACCGCCAGCTGGAAACGCGACGGCAGTTCGAGCGGCAGGTCGGCGGGATTGGCGCCCTTCAGGATGCGATCGGCAAGTCCGGCGGCGCGGTCGGCGATCCCCGCCTCGTCCGGGCCGTAGGACATCAGCCCGCCGTCACGGACGAGACGGGCATATTCGTAGATCGCCGGAAGCCGGTGCTCGCGGGCAAAATCGATGACCCGCTTGCGGTTGAGGATCGTCAGAATATCGGTGACCATCAGGATCGCGTCGGGTGGCTGCTTGGTCATTTCCGAGAAGGCGGTATCAAAATCGTCAGGGGCATGCACGCCGAGCGGCACGATCAGCATTCCCGCCCGCTTGGCCTCGACCTCGGCCGCCTGATAGCGGAGCGTCATGCCGAAATCGTCGGCATTCCACAACACCGCCACCGCCCTGACGCTCGGCACCGCTTCCTTGAGGAGCGCCAGCCGCTTGGCGGATAGCTCGGTGGCGATTTCCGACACGCCGGTGATGTTGCTGCCGGGATGGGCGAGGCTCGCCGCGAGACCGGTAGCGACCGGATCGCCGGAATTGATCACGACGATCGGAATCTTGCCGCCGCGCTCTTTTGCCGCCGCGGCGGCCGGATAGCTCGACGTGACAATCACGTCGACCGGCTTTGCGACCAGCTCATCGATAAAGCCGGGAAGACGCTCGGGCTTGCCCTGGGCGGCGCGGCGCTCGAATTCGATGTTGCGGCCCTCGACATACCCACGTTTGGCGAAGTTTTGGATCATCCCCGGGCTGAGTATGCCGCTCTCGGGCGGGCCGATTGAAACCAGCCCGACGCGGTAGGTCTTGCTGGATTGGGCGAGTGCGCCGGCGCGCAATAGCGGAAGTGCCGAGGCGGCGAGGATTGTGCGTCGGAGTATCGTCACCGGGTTGGCTCGTGTTGTCGGACTGGCGCGCAGTGTAACCCTGAACCCGCGCCCGCGATGCTGATTCCTGACCCCGAAACCAGCGCACCCACACTGCCGGGTGCGGCTCGTCCCCGCGGAGCTTGGAGACGCCTCGCGCATCACGCAAGGCTGGGCCCCGCAAATGGTCATTTTTGGGCCGGCCCGTCCAGCCCATCTAAGCAATATGCGGAGCGAGACGCTCCCACCCCGGAGACTCCATCAATGATCGAACGCAGAGCTTTCGACCGCCTGGGCGGCGGCGACCACGGCTGGCTCAATACCCGCCATCATTTCTCCTTTGCCGATTACCGCGATCCCAAGCGCATGGATTGGGGCGCGCTGCGCGTCTTCGGCAATAAAGGCCGCACAAAAGCCGGCGACGTCCAGGTCATGAGCGCCGGCACCGGCATCCGCCACTCCGAATACAATCTTGAAGACGAGCCGACGGCGATTTTCCAGCTCTGGATCATCCCGACGCGCCGCGGCGGCGACCCGGGTTGGGATACGCGGCCCTTCCCGCAGGGTGAGGGCGCCGGCCATTTCGTGACCCTTGCCAGCGGCATCGATGGCGACGCCGACGCCTTACCGATCCGCGCCGATGCACGCGTTCTCGGCGCGACGCTGAAGGCCGGCGAGACCGCCGAATACCGCCTTGCCCCGAACCGACGCGCCTACCTCGTGCCGGCAAAGGGCGCGGTCGAGGTCAATGGCGTGCGCATCGAGGCGCGCGACGGCGCGGCGATCGAGAATGAGCGCGTCCTGACTGTCACCGCGCTGGATGACGCCGAAATTGTCCTTGCCGATGTGAGCTGAGCGTTACCCTCACACTTTATCGGCACAGAACTGGCGGGGTATTTTATTGATCGGGAGCGGGCGAATCAGCAGCGGGAACCGGTGACTCGGCCATCTTGTTTTTCGCAGTACGCCCGTTTCCTTGAGCCGAGTGATGGCAAGCGCGTCAGTCCTGCAATCCGAGAGCGCGACCGGGTTTTTCCCGCGCCTTGCCCGCTGGTGCGAACAGCAGGTATCGCGGCCCGGCGCATCGGTCGCGGCGATCGCGTTTGTTGTTTTGTGGTTTGTCTCGGGTCCGCTTTACGGCTGGTCGAACGCCTGGCAGCTGATCGTCAACACAACTTCCTCGATCATCACGCTGGTCATGGTCTTTCTGATCCAGCACACGCAACGGCGCGACACGCAGGCCATCCAGCTGAAGCTTGACGAGTTGATCCGGGTCAACAGCGAGGCGCGGAACGAGCTGATCAGCCTCGAAGCCAAGCCAGAGACAGCGGTCGAGGAAATCCGCGAAGCCTTTGATGAATTGCGCGAGGAAGTCGAAGACGAAGTTCGCCCGCGCGGTTGCCGCTAGCCGGGGCCTTCTCTCTTTCGGGATGGATTGGATCGGTTGGCCGGCTTAACCGATCGCGCGCGGACGTAACGGCACGACTTTCGCTTGGCTGACGGCGGCACCGTTGCGCTGCACGGCGCGGTCAATTGCCGATCCGAGCTCGTTGATGCCGAACGGCTTGTGCAACAGCACAGTGTCGTCGAGCTGGTCGCCCAGCCCAGTCGTATCGGCGTAGCCGGTGATCACC
>VAZF01000278.1:0-11072 GCA_005888425.1 Alphaproteobacteria bacterium | reverse complement strand
AGGTAGGCGACCATGACGTCGCGCACATCCTCATTATCGTCGACGACAAGGACCCGCGCCCGCCGCGACAGGCCGGCGCGCCCGGCCGCATTGCGCGCTTCCGCCGATCGTTGAGGTTCGGCAAGGCTGCGCGGCAGATAGATCGCAACGGTCGTGCCCTTTCCGGCGGCGCTGGCAATGCGCATGCCGCCGCCCGATTGCTGCGCCAGCCCATAAACCTGAGCGAGGCCAAGGCCGCTGCCCTTGCCCGGTTCTTTTGTCGTGAAGAACGGTTCGCAGGCGCGCGCCAGCACCTCGGGGCTCATGCCCGTGCCGCTGTCTGTGACGGAGATCATCACATAATCGCCTGGCGCCAGCTCGGCGGGCTTGTTGCGCTCGCCCGCGTTGACGTTGCGGGTCCTGATCTCGACCCGTCCGCCCGCCGGCATTGCGTCGCGGGCGTTGATCGCCAGATTCAGCAGGACGAGCTCCAACTGGTGCGGATCGACCAGGGCAGACCACAAACCGTCGGCCAGTGCCGCCGTGATCTCGACCTTGCCGCCCAAAGAGCGACGCAGCAGATCCTGCGTCCCGAGCACCAGCTCGTTCAGATCGACCGGTTTGGGACTCAGATACTGCTTTCGCGAGAAGGCCAGCATCTGCTCGTTGAGCTTGGCGCCGTGCCGCGCCGAGCGCGCCGCTGCTTGCGCGAGCTTCACCAAATGCGGATCGGAGAGACGCATCTCCAGCAGTTCGAGATTGCCGAGGATCGCCGCTAGGAGATTGTTGAAGTCGTGCGCCAAGCCGGAGACAAGTTGCCCGACCGCGTCCATTTTCTGTGCCTGCAAGAGCTCGGCCTCGGTGCGCTCGCGCTCGGCCGTTTCGGTCAGCAGGCGGTTATTGGCCTCCGCCAATTCGCGGGTGCGCTCGCCGACGCGCTGCTCCAGCCGGTCATTGAGGTCACGCAACGCGGCTTCGGCGCGCTTCTTATCGGTGATGTCCCGCGCGATCTTCGAGGCGCCGACGATCCGGCCGGAGACGTCGCGCACCGGCGAGATCGTCACCGAAACATCGATTTGGCCCCCATCCTTACAGCGTCTTACGGTTTCAAAGTGGTCGACCCGCTCGCCGCGTCGTATGCGTTCGAGGATCACGTCCTCTTCCAACAGGCGGTCAGCCGGGAACAGCCGGGTAATCGGCTGACCGATCATTTCCTCGGCTGTGTATCCGAAGATCGCCTCGGCTCCCCGGTTCCAGCTCGTGACGATGCCCTCGAGCGTCTTGCTGACGATCGCGTCGTCGGAGCATTCGATGATAGCGCCGAGATAGGCGCGAGCATCGTTCGCTTCCTGACGCTCGCGAATATCGACGAGCATGTTCACCGCGCCGATCAGCTTGCCCGAGGCATCGCGCAGCGGTGTCGGATAGGGCGCGAACGGGATCCGCGTGCCGTCGGGCCGCTCGAGGATCGCCTCTGCGCCGCGGACGGCGCGGTTTTCCTTGAGGGCCACCGCCATCGGGCATTCATCATGCCGCATCGGGCGCCCATCCATCGAATAGAGTCGCCAGCTGACGCACCACTCATCGGTGCCAAGCCGCGGCTCGCGCCCGGCCAGATCGGCGGCGGCCTGGTTGTAATAGGTGATGCGGCCATCCGCATCGGTGACGTAAATCGCGGTCGGCAGCACGTCCAGCAAGGCACGAAACCGTCCCTCGGCGGCTGATCCGTCCAGAGTCACCGCATCGGCATCGCACAAAATGGCGGGGCGGCCGGTCGATTGGTCCGCTGCCCGGCACCCGTCGACCCCTGTGCTGCGCTTTCTAGGCATAAGCCGCTTTCCTAAAACCGGGACGCGCAAATCGGCGCCTCCCCCCAACTGCATCAACATTGCTGGCCGCACCCGGCCAACGGCTCGCCGGGATGGCCGTTCCCGCGTTCACCATGTTTCGGCGGCCGCCTTGCTGCTGGCGCAAAAAGAAATCCATGCCGCGTCGCCGTTCTGTGGCTACGAAGAGGAAAGATGAAAGGTGCGGAGAGGAGGCCGAAGAGAGGCACGCCGAGACGGTAGGGGCGGCGCTTCGGCCAAAGGAGCGCGGGCTCTATTCAAGCGCCGCGACCGACATTGTCAACCCCGACCCTGGGTTTCAGCCGCCGGCGCTATCGGGCAGGTGAAAGGGTCGGCGATAGCTCAACGCTTCTGCGATGTGATGCCGCGCCACGGTTGCCGCGCCTTCGAGATCCGCCAGCGTGCGCGCCACCCGCAGCACGCGGTGATAGCCGCGCGCCGATAGCCGCAATCGCTCGGCGGCGCGCTGCAGCAAGGTGCGGCCGGCCGGATCGGGAGCCGCGATCTCGTCGAGAAGTTCGCCGTCGGCCTCGGCATTCGTGCGGACGCGGTGGTCGGGCGACAGCTGTTGATACCGGGCGCTCTGCCGGGCGCGGGCGGCGGCGACGCGTCGGGCGATCTCGGCGCTCGACTCGGCCGGCGGCGGCAGAGCCAGATCGGCGGGCGACACCGAGGGCACGTCGATATGCAGATCGATGCGGTCGAGGAGCGGCCCGGAAATGCGCGCCTGGTATTCCTGGGCGCAGCGCGGCGCACGACCGCAGGCACGGCCGGGCTCGGCGAGATAGCCGCAGCGGCACGGGTTCATCGCCGCGACGAGCTGCACGCGCGCCGGGAAGGTGACATGGCTGTTGGCGCGCGCGACGCTGACGCGACCGGTTTCGAGCGGCTGGCGCAGCGCCTCGAGGGCGGCACGGTTGAACTCCGGCAATTCATCAAGAAAGAGCACCCCCTGATGTGCCAGGGAAATTTCACCGGGGCGGGTGCGCAGCCCGCCGCCGACCAGCGCCGGCAAAGACGCGGAGTGATGTGGGTCGCGGAACGGCCGCTCGCGGAGGAGGCCGCCGTTCCGCAACCCGCCGGCGACCGACTGGATCATACCAAGTTCGAGCGCCTCGGCCGGTTCGAGCGGCGGCAAGATGCCGGGAAGGCGCGCCGCAAGCATGGATTTGCCGGCGCCGGGCGGCCCGATCATCAACAGGTTATGACTGCCCGCCGCGGCGATTTCGAGCGCGCGCTTGGCGCTCTCCTGGCCTTTGACGTCCTTGAAGTCGAGCCCGGCGGCTCGCGGCGGCGCGAGCTTCGGCTCGGGCGGCGGCAGGAGTTGCGTGCCCTTGAAATGATTGACGATCGCGAGAAGGTTCGGGGCGGCGATGATCTCGACCTCGCCGGCCCAGGCGGCTTCGCTGCCGCAAGCAGCGGGGCAGATGAGCCCGCTTTGGCGCGCCGCTGCGGTCAGTGCCGCGAGCAATACGCCGGCGACGCTCGTCAGCGAGCCGTCGAGCGCGACCTCCCCGAGCGCGGTGTACCCGGCAAGCTCGTCCTCGGGCAGCACGTCCATCGCGGCGAGGAGCGCCAACGCGATCGGCAGGTCGAAATGGCTGCCTTCCTTCAGTACGTCCGCCGGCGCGAGGTTGACCGTAATGTGGCGCGACGGCAATGACAGGCCGAGCGCCGCCAAAGCCGAGCGCACCCGCTCGCGGGATTCCGCGACCGTCCTATCCGGCAACCCGACGACAGCAAACGCCGGCAGGCCCGGGGTGATCGTCACCTGGGCCTCGACATCGACAACCTCGACGCCGCTGAACGCCACCGTGCGCACCCGAGCGACCATGCCCGACCCGGCTCCCTGTCTTGCTTACTGGGGCCCGTATCCCCTCTTGCCCGGAAGCTTACGGAGGTATGCGGC
Source organism: Alphaproteobacteria bacterium (assembly GCA_005888425.1). Classification (GTDB taxonomy): domain Bacteria; phylum Pseudomonadota; class Alphaproteobacteria; order ATCC43930; family CGMCC-115725; genus DATARH01. The sequence continues at coordinate 7,337 of VAZF01000278.1, read as the reverse complement.
TATGCGCCAGCCGCGCGACCGTGACCGGCCCGGTCAGGTTTTCGGCGGGTCGTCCGGGCGGGTGAGGAGGTGGCCGCAACCGGCCTTGTTGGCCCAGTATTCCCAGGTCCGCCAGGTCTCGGTCGAATAGGGGCTGTAGCCGCGGTTGCGCGCCGCAATCTCGCCGTCGGACAGGTATTTGATGTCGCCGCCGAGCTGTTTCGCGCGCATCAGGGCGCGGGCGTTACGCGGCAGATAGACCGACAGGCGCACGACCTCGATCAAGGAGCGCGCCGCCGAGGCAAAGCCGTGGCCGCGCATCAGCGCGACATTGTGCGGACCGTCGGTTCCGATAAAGCTCCCGGAATGGATCACGGGGCGCAATTTCGCCGCCGGCGCGATCCCGAACGGCAACGTGTCCTCGGCATGCGCGTGCACGACGGCCATGACATCGGGGCGGGCCGCGAAGATCGCGGCGTGGATGAACCGCTCGAGATAGAGCTTATGGCCGTCATCGCGCACGGGCTCGCCGTCGAGATCGAGCTCGACAATATCGTCGGGGCCGACCAATTCCGGCGCGAGCGAGCGCGCAATCAGAAAGCGGTGCGGGTTGTCGGGATGACGGACGCTGACATGGCCGTAGGCGTCGACGACATCTTCGCGCGCCAGAATGCGATTGGCGATGACGAGATCCTGGATCAGAGCTTGGAGGCTGCCCATCGCCGTCACGTCCCGAGTTGCGTCGCGAGATCCTCGAAGTCTTTCGCGACGTAGGTAAAATCGTGCTCCGCCTTGACGTCGCGCGATTGCTTCGCGCCGTGTTCGTAAGGGCGGGAGATGAACGCGGTCTTCATGCCGTGCCTGGCCGCGCTGACGAGATCGTTGTTATGGGCGGCGACCATCATGACCGAACCGGGATCGTCATTGCCGAGGAAATGGATCGCCGATTGGTACATCTCCGCGTCTGGCTTGTAATGCTGCACGACATCGGAGCCGAGCACCGTGTCCCACGGCAGGCCGCAATATTTCGCCATGTCGGTCAAAAGGCGAACCGTGCCGTTCGACAAAGTCGCGATGATGTATTTCTTCTTGATGCGGGTCAGGCCCGGCACCGAATCCGGCCACGGCTTGAGCCTGTGCCAGGTCAGGTTGAACCAGATTTTGTCGTCTTCGCTGAGCGCGGCGATGCCGAATTTTTCGAGCAAATGATCGAGCGCCATGCGGTGCAGGACGTCGAGATTGGTCCACGGCAATTCGCCAGTGCGCACGCGGTTCATCGAGGGCGCATAAGCGCCGCGCCATTCATCGGCGAATTGCTGCCAATCGACACCGGTGATGCCGCGCCGTGCAGCCAAAGACTCGCCGTCGGCAGTCACCGCCGAGCGCCAATCGACGACTGTGCCGAACACGTCATGCACCAATGCCTGGATCTCGATCATTTTCTCCTCCCCTTGAGAAGCGGTCAGGATTGCACGATTAGCGGTGCGGCGATGGCGCGGCGCGACCCTCTGCGTCGGCCGCGCACCAAGAATAATGCGGCGCGCGCCGCCAACCCGGCGCATTTGCCCAAACCGAAGAAGACGATTGTCCAGAAGGCGAGCTGAACGATCCACGGCAACAATGCCAGCGCGTCCAGCAGCAATTGGCCGCTGCCGAAATAAATGGCGAGCAGAAGCCCGCCGGCAAACAGGATCGCGGCGCGGCTTGCGGTAATTTCCCCGACGAGTGCGACAGGGCCGCGGAGAATGCCGGCCGCTCTGCGCAGCCCGGTAGCCTCGCGCAGCAACACGGCTATCCGCGAAAGGCCTCTGCTGGCGGTGCGCGCAACCCATAGCGCCGCCGAACCTACCGCCGGCACGATTGCGACGGCCTCGATCGCGCCCCAGACCGCCTCGCTTCGCTCAATCTGGATGCCGCACTGCCATTTCTTGCTGAGTGTGATGAGGTCGCCGGCGACAAAATCGACTGCCGCGCCGCTCCACGACCGCTCGGGCGCGATGCCCTGGTCGCGCAAGCCCAGCTCCAGCCGCCATTCCTTGCAGTGGGAGTATTGGTTGTACTCGACCGCGATGAGGGCGCCGAGCAGCGCCAGGAGGGCAATCGTCAAGTTACGCATGCGAGCTCAATCCGGCGAGCAAACGCGCCTTGGCGGCGAGGCCGAGGACGCGGCGGTAATAGTACCGGAAGCGCTGATCCTGCGTCTGCCCACGCACAAAGCGAATGTAGATCTGCTGGATGATGACGGCGAGCTTGAAGGAAGCGAACACTTGGTGCCAAAGGATTGGGTCGATATTGAAGCCGGTGCGGGCCGCGTATCGCGCGATCGCATCGGCGCGGCTCGGGAAACCGTCGCGCCAGGTCGGCATCGAAGCGATGTCGCGCCACTCCGGGTTGTCGCCGGGCTCGACCCAATAATTCAGCACATAACCGAGATCGGCCAGCGGGTCGCCCTGGGTGCACATGTCCCAATCGAGCACCGCGACGATATGCCCGGGATCGGCCGTGTCGAGCAGGCAATTGTCGAGCCGGTAGTCGTTGTGAAGAAGCGCGGCGGCGCCCGATTGCGGCAGATGCCTGCCCAGCCAGTCGAGCACTGGTTGCATCTCGGCGGCGGCCTCTTCCGCTCGCTCACCGCCTTGGGCCGCCTGCCAGCGCCGCGTCCAACCTGATAGCTGCCGTTCGAGAAAGCCCTCGGGCCGCCCCAAATCGCCGAGCCCGATCTCGGCCGGCGGCACGCCATGCAGATCGGCGAGCGCATCGATCAGCGCAAGGCCGATACAGCGGTTGAGTTCAGGGCGGCCAGCGAATTCGGGCGGGATGTCGTCGCGGATCACAAAGCCGTGCCGGCGTTCCTCGACGAGGAACACCGCGCCGATGATGCTCTCGTCTTCGCAGAGCACGAGGCTCCGCGGCGCCAGCGGAAAGCGACGGTGGAGCACTGAGAGCACGCGGTGCTCGCGCCTCATATCGTGCGCGCCGGGCGGGATCGGCCCCAAGGGTGGCCGGCGCAGCACGAATTCGTTGCTGCCGAAGCGGATCAGATAGGTGAGGTTCGCCTTGCCGCCATTGAACTGCCGTACCGAAAGCGGCCCCTCGGCGCCTTCGAGATGGGCACGCAGATAGGGTTCGAGCCGCGCCGTATCGAGCCGCTCGTCCGGCCGTTCATCGATCAGCTCGGCCGCTTCGAGAGAGTTCGCGGCACCGGATTGCAACTGCATCAGCAACCTGCGTCCTTCGACACGCGCCCCGGCTTCGCCGTGACGCTGCTCAGGATGAGGAACATTGTTGGTGGCGTTAAAGCAGTTGCCTCATCCTGAGCGCGAGCGCAGCGAGCAGTCGAAGGGCGCACCGAGTTGGTCCCATTCACTTCCGCAATTCCACCCGCGCGATCGCGCGCTTGTGTACCTCGTCGGGGCCGTCGACGATGCGCATGACCCGCGAGCGTGCCCAGGCATAAGCCAAGCCAAAATCCTGGCTGACGCCGCCGCCGCCATGCGCCTGAATCGCGCGGTCGATGACCGCGAGCAGCATTTTCGGCGCGATGACTTTAATCATCGCGATCTCGGCCTGCGCCGCCTTGTTGCCGACTGTGTCCATCATGGCGGCGGCCTTTAGGGTCAGGAGTCGCGCCTGCTCGATCTCCATGCGCGAGTCGGCAATCCATTCGCGGATGACGCCCTGATCGGCGAGCGGCCGGCCGAATGCGACGCGGTTTTTGACGCGTGAAACCATAGCTTCCAGGGAACGCTCGGCGAGGCCGATCATGCGCATGCAATGATGGATGCGGCCGGGGCCGAGACGGCCCTGGGCGATCTCAAAGCCGCGGCCTTCGCCGAGCAAAATGTTCTCAACGGGCACGCGGACATCCTTGAACTCGACCTCGGCATGGCCGTGCGGCGCGTCGTCATAGCCGAAGACGGTGAGCGCCCGTACGACAGTCACTCCGGGGGTGTCGCGCGGCACGAGGATCATCGATTGCTGCTGGTGGCGCGGCGCATCGGGATCGGTCTTGCCCATCAGGATAAAGATCTTGCAGCGCGGGTCCATCGCGCCCGAGGTCCACCACTTCCGGGCGTTGACGACATAGCTCGAATTGCCCTCGCGGCGGATCGACGCCTCGATGTTGGTCGCGTCGGAGGAGGCGACCGCCGGCTCGGTCATCGCAAAAGACGAGCGGATCTCGCCCTCGAGCAGCGGCTTCAGCCAGCGCTCCTGCTGTTCCTTCGTGCCATAGCGGACCAGCGTTTCCATATTGCCGGTATCGGGTGCCGAGCAGTTGAAGACCTCGGGTGCGATCGGCGAGCGGCCCAGGATCTCGCAGAGCGGCGCGTATTCGAGGTTTGTCAGCCCGGCGCCGTATTCGCTTTCCGGCAGGAACAGGTTCCACAAACCGGCGGCGCGCGCCTTCTGTTTCAGCTCCTCCATGATCGGCGGAATCTGCCAGCGCGAGGGCTGCTCGTTGAGCTGCTGTTCAAAAATCTTCTCGGCCGGGTAGACGTGCTCCTCCATAAAGGCGCGCACTTTTGCCTCGAGGCGCTTCACCTTCTCCGACGGCTCGAAATCCATTGGCGTCTCCCGGTGCGCGGTCGTTAGTCGCGGCCGCGGCTGAGCAGCATGTTGCCGTAGGGCGCGTAGGCGGCTGCGCGGCTCGCGGCATGATGGGTCAGGATCGTCATGACGTCGCGGCGGATCTCCTGCAGCGGGTCGGTGTCGTACACCCAGCGCGCGCCGGACAGCTCGCAAAGGCGCTCCAAGGCCCAGCCAATCTGGTGCTGTGCGTAGACCATGTCGCGACGCGCCTGCAACGCTTCGGCCGCGGTGATCTGGCGCCCGGAGCTGACCGCCTCCGTCGTCGCGCGACGGCCGTGGCGCAGCAGCAATGTCGCCGCATCGATCGCCGCGGCGGCCTCGCCGATGGTCATCTGCACGACCTCCGAGCCGGCCATCTTTGTGACGCCGCGCGACACGCGGGTCGCGAGATCGCGGCACACGATGTCGAGGGCGCGGCGGCCCAGCGCGATCGCGACCGGCGGCAGCGAATACGAGACGAGAAAGCCGCGCGGCGCCCGCACGACCGGATAATCGGGATGCACGAGCGCGCCCGGCGGCGTCCCAGCGAAGAGATCGCTAACCATGACGCAGCGGTGCTGCGGCACAAAAACATCGCGCACAACGAGCGACTTGCTGCCGGTTCCGGCGAGCCCCAGCACCTGCCAATCGTCGAGGATCTCGGTCTCGGCAAGCGGCACGAGCAGATAAGCGATCGTGCGAGGGTCGCCGATCTCGCCGAGAAAGACGCCGAGGATCGCCCATTGCGCATGGTCGCAGCCGCTCGAAAAGCTGTAATGCCCGCTGAGCCGCCAGCCGCCCGGGACGGGCGCCGCGGCGGCGCGGGGGGCGAGCGAGGACGCAGCGACCGCGTCCGGATCGTCGCCCCACACATCGATCTGCGCCTGTTCGGGATAGGAGGCGATGATCCATTGGTGCTCGCCGAGCACGGCATAGACCCAGGCCGAGGAGGCGCAGCCATAGGTCAATTCCTCGACAATCTGCGAGAACAGGCTGAAGCGGCCCTGCAGCCCGCCAAACCGCCGGGGCTGCAGGATCTTGAGGATGCCGGCGTCGTGGTATTCGGCGATCGTCTCGGGCGGCACGTTTCGTTCGGCGGTCGTGGCCGGGGCGCGCTCGGCGAGGTGCGGGATCAGGGCGCGGGCGCGGCCGAGCAGCTGCCGCTCCGGGTCGGGCAGGTCGCTGTCGTCGGTGAGAAAGTGCGAGAAATCGCGGGCGGTCATCTTGTGCTTCCGCTGCTCACCGCGTCGGATCGGCGCTGAGGCGCACGAGAAGCGGAACTCGCCATAGCGCTGCCAGTCGTCGCTGACGATGAACCCCTGGATGCGGAGTCGCTTGCGCACGACCGACATCAGATTGGGGCCGGGGCGCGGGGTCGTGTCATTATATTCTGAGATCATGCCGCACATGATCATGCGGGCGAAATCGTTGAAGCGCGGAAAGACGGCGTGCTGCACCGCGCCGCCGACATTCTCGAAATAAACATCGATGCCCTTCGGGCACGCCTCGTCGAGCGCGGCGCCGAGATCGGGGCTGCGATGGTCGAGCGCGGCATCGAAGCCGAGCTCGTCCTTGACATAGCGGCACTTGTCGGCGCCGCCGGCGATCCCGACGACCCGCGCACCCTGGCGCTTGGCGAGCTGCCCGGCGACGGCGCCGACCGCGCCCGAGGCGGCTGACACAACAACGGTCTCGCCCTCCTTCGGCTGGCCGATATTGGCGAGACCGATATAGGCGGTCATGCCCGGCATGCCGAGGATGCCGAGCGCGGTCGAGATCGGCGCTTCGGCGGGATCGAGCTTCAGGAGGCCGTTGCCCGGCACCGCGCTGTAGAGCTGCCAGCCATAGCCGCCCATTGCGAAGTCGCCCTCGCGGAAGCCGGGGTGGTTCGAGCGCACGACCTCGCCGACGACGCGGCCCTCGATGACCGCGCCCATTTCAACGGGCTTGGCGTAGGAGCGCTGTCCGCTGATGCGGCCGCGCATATAGGGATCGAGCGACAGATAGATGCCGCGCAGCAGCACCTCGCCCGTTCCGGGCTCGGGCAAGGGCGCGTCGACAATCTCGAAATCGCCGGGCGTCGGCATGCCCTCAGGCCGCCGCTTCAGCAACACCTGTCGGTTTCGCTCGGGCATCGTCTCCTCCGTTTCGGCTGCCCTACGGTATCGCCGATAAAGAGCGCGACCTAGCGTCTCGTGACCGACGAGGGCGGAGCGCCTAGGATGGGGCGAGCGAGACCCATTGAAGGAGAGGCACATGGCGGCGGCATTGCGCAACCCGGCGCGGGATCGGCTCGAAAAGGGCGAATTGTCGTTGGGCATCGGCCTGCGCCAAACGCGCACCGTCGATATCGCGCCGGCGATGAAGGCCTGCGGCTACGACTGGCTGTTCATCGACCTCGAGCACAATTCAATGGACCTCGACATGGCGGTACAGATCTCGGTCGCGGCGCTCGCGGCCGGCATCGCGCCGATCGTCCGTGTGCCGGCGCGGCAATACTGGATAGCGACGCGAGCGCTCGACGGCGGCGCGATCGGCGTCGTCATGCCGCATGTCGATACGCCCGAGGAGGCGCGCGACGTCGCGGCGGCGTTGCGCTACCCGCCGCAGGGGCATCGCTCGGTCGCGGGCGGGCTGCCGCATTTCAACTACGTGCCGATGAGCATCGCCGAGACCTGCGCGGCGATGAACGAGGCGTTGCTCGTCACCGTGCTGATCGAAACGCCGCGCGCGGTCGAGAATGCGGCAGCGATTGCTGCCGTGCCCGGCATCGATTGCCTCTTGATCGG
>VAZF01000277.1 GCA_005888425.1 Alphaproteobacteria bacterium | reverse complement strand
CGCTGGTCGGATGTTGCCGCGACAGACAGCGAAGCGATGCGGGTACGGCGCGAGATGGAGCGGCGCTTTGCGCCGCAGATGGCGGCGCAGGCCGCCGCGCAATGATGGGTGAGGAAAAGACAATGCCGGATGCACAGAACGGGGCGCTGCGCAACAAGACCGAGGACGACATCACCGCCGAGGTGTTGGCGCGATTTTCGGGAACACAAGATCCGCGGCTGCGCGAGATCATGCTGAGCCTGATCAGCCATCTGCATGCCTTTGTCAAAGAGGTGAAATTGACCGAGGCGGAATGGTTTCAGGCGATCGAGATCCTGACCGAAGCCGGCAAGATGTGCAGCGACAAGCGGCAGGAATTCATCCTGTTTTCCGACACGCTCGGTGTCTCGATGGTCGTCGATCTGCTCGATCACCGGAAACCCGACGGCGCGACCGAGTCGACCGTGTTCGGACCCTTCCACCGATTGGGCGCGCCCGAGATGCCGATGGGCGGCAACATCGCGCACCGCGACCGTACCGGCACACCCACGCTGGTCCGCGGCCGCGTCCTCGATCTCGGCGGGAAGCCCGTCGCGAACGCGCTCCTCGATGTCTGGCAGACGCAATCGAACGGTCTTTACGATGCACAGGACGAGAAGCCGAACGAATTGCACATGCGCGGCAAATTCCGCAGCGATGCCGAGGGGCGGTACCTGATCCGCACGGTGCTGCCGGTCAACTACCCGATCCCGTCGGACGGGCCGGTGGGCCGCATGCTGAAGGCGACCGGGCGGCATCCCTGGCGGCCCGCCCATATTCATTTCGTCGTGTCGGCCGACGGCTACGAGCCGGTCACGACGCATATTTTCGACCGTACCGACGAGTATCTGCAAAGCGATGCGGTATTCGCGGTCAAGGACACCTTGATCTGCGATTTCACAAAGCATGAGAAGCCCGATGCCGAGGCCAAGCGGCTCGGCATTACGGGACCGTACTACACCGCCGAATTCGATTTCCGCCTGACCCCCGCGACGACGACGCAGGCGACCATCATGGATGCGCAACAGCGCCTCGCCGCGCTCGGCGCCCGCTGAGGCGAGCGCCGCTCTGAACCACGAAGCGGCCGACGCGATCGTCGTGCTCGGCTGCCAGCTCGTCGGCGGTGGCCGACCGAGCGAGCGGCTGCGCCGCCGCGTTGCGCTCGGGGTTGGCCTCTATCGCGAAGGCGCGGCGCCGCTCATCGTCATGTCGGGCGGCGGTGCCGGGGCATCCACGGAGGCGGCAGTCATGCGCGACCTGGCGCGTGAGGCCGGCGTGCCCGAGACGGCGGTGTTGCTCGAAACGGAATCGCGCAACACCTTCGAGAATGCCGCCTATACCGCCCGCCTGCTCCACGCGATCGGCAAACCCCGCATCGTCCTGGTCAGCGACCGGGCGCATCTGCCGCGCGCCGCGCGTCTCTTCCGCCGCGCCGGCCTTGAAGTGATCGGCGTCGCCGGCGTGCCGGCCTCCTCGATGCGCCGCGCGTTTGGCGCGGTGCTGTATGAGATCGCAAGCCTGATGCGCGGTCTGTTCCGCCGCCGCCGACTCTCCTAGCGTTCGGCGATCAGGCGGGCGACAAAGGCCGCGAGATCGCCGCCGGCGAACAGGTAGCCGGGGATGCCGGCCGCCTCGGCGGCGGCGATATCGGTCGCCTTGTCGCCGATCAGAAAGCTCCCTTGCCGGTCGACCGGCCAGTGCCGCATCAGATCGAGGAGCATCCCGGGAGCGGGCTTGCGCCAATCGCTGAGCCGGCAATAGGCGGCGATCGTCCCTTCCGGGTGGTAGGGGCAGTAGCGAAAATCGTCGATATATGCCCCCGCCGCGGCGAGCTCCGCCACCATATGCGCGTGCACGGCAGCGACATCCTCTTCGCGGTAGAGGCCGCGCGCGATGCCGGACTGGTTGGTCACCACAAAGACGAGATAGCCCCTCTCGTTGAGCAGCTTCACCGCCTCGCGCGCGCCGTCGATCCAGCGAAAGCGCGAGACATGTCCGACATAGCCCTCATCGTGATTGAGGACGCCATCGCGGTCGAGAAAGGCGGCCGGGCGGGGCGCGCCGGCCGCGCCAGCTGATCTAGCTGGCGAGCGCGCAGGCCTCTTTGAGGAGGGCATCGATCCGCTGTGCCGAATAATTGGCGCTCATATATGCCTTACAGGCGTCGACGATACGCCGATATTCGGCCTCGTCGCGACACAGTTTTGCGACCCGGGCAGCGATCTCCTCCGGCTCATCGACGACGAGCGGCAGCATTGCCTTTGGCAGATCGAGCCCCTCCGCGGCGATTGTCGTCATGACGCACGGAATGCCGGCGGCAAAGCTTTCGAGCACCTTGCCCTTCAGGCCGGCGCCATAGCGCAATGGCGCGATCGTCAGCCGCACCCGCGCGAACACGGCGTCCAGCGAGGGCACATAGCCCAATGGCACGACGTCCTTCTCGGCAAGCGCCGAGACTTCCACCGGCATGTGGCTGCCGACCAGCAGCAATTCGATGCCGGGCACCTCTTTGCGCAATCGCGGCATCAGCTCCGCGGCCGCCCATTTCGCAGCGTCGATATTCGGCTCGTGCCGATAGCCGCCGACAAAGGCGATCGTTGGCCGCTCCGTCTCCGACGGCGTGATCTCGCGCGGCTCGACGGTCCACGGGATGACCTGCACCTGGACTCCTGGCGCCAGCTTGGCGAGCAGCTCCGCTTCCACCGCGGAATGCACGATGACGCAATCGGCAAAGAACATCGCGCCGAGTTCGAGGCGCCGCATCTGCTCCGCCTTCTGGCGCAGCACCGCATCCTTCTCGACCTCGGCCTGACGCTCCAGCCGCAGGAAGTGAAGATCGGCGACGCTGTAGAGGATGCGCGCCTTTGGGAAATGCTGGCGGACCATGCCGCCATATTTCGAGGCGTTCGAATACCGGTGCAGGTAGACGAGATCGAATGGCAGCGGCTGCTTCCGGAACACATCCTCGACCGAGAAATAGAAAGGATGGTAGAGGCACTCGACGCCGCGGCGCTGCAATTCGGCCGTATACGGATCGAGCCTCGCCATGTTGTCGCCCGGGATGAACGTCACCTTGTAGCCGAGACGCTGCAGCGTGAGGATGTGCTGGAAGACCGCGTTGGATCCGGCATCCTTGTCGGGTTCGGGCACCGAATCGTCGATAACGAGCGCCCGCATCCGGACGCTGCGCTCGGCCTCCAATTCCGGCAATTCGCCGTTGAAGCGGTGCGTCGCGAGCGTGTCCTTCCAGCGCTCGAAGAACTTCCGGTGGTTGATCGCCTGGAAGCGCTTGACGCCTGTGCCGGTGACGCTGGTGCCGGCGCTCGCGCCTTCGGAGTGAATGACTTCAGAGGCCGGCTGCACGACGGTGCGGTAGCCGCGCTGCCGCACCTTGAAGCAGAGATCCGTATCTTCGTAATAAAGCGGGCAGTAATACTCGTCGAACTGGCCGAGCTCGCGGAACAGGCTCGACTTGATCATCAGGGCCGCGCCGGACACGTAATCGGTGTCGCGCATATAGCAAAAGCGCGGATCCGCCGGATCCTGGTCGCGGCCCCAATTCCATCCGTCGCCGAGGCGCCACACGATCCCGCCGCATTCCTGCAGCCGGCCGTCAGGGAACAGCAGTTTCGAGCCGGCGATCCCGATTTTTGGGTCGCGCCGCAGCGTCTCATACAGCTCATCGAGCCAGCGCGGCTTCACCTCGGTGTCGTTGTTGAGAAACACGACATACGCGCCGCGCGCCGCTTCGAATCCGCGGTTGCACGAGCGGATGAAACTCTGATTGGCGGCGTTCCGCACGATGCGGATGGCGCCGCTGAACACGAAATTGGCGAACAGCGTCTCGTCGCGCGAGCAATCGTCGACAATGACGATCTCGTATGGAATCTCGGCGCCGTGCTGCTGGATCGACCGGATGCATTGATAGGTCAGGTCGAACTTGTTGTAGACCGGGATGACGATCGAGACGACCGGGTGCTCGGTGTCATCGAGGTGAAGCGCGTAATTCCTTTGGATTGATTCCACAAGCGTCTGAACCTGGCCCGTCAGCGCCGCCGGGTTCAGCATATCGGCGGTCGCCAGCGCCGCCTTCTCGGCGGACAATGCATAATATTGCGACAGCGCCTGATCGAGCAGCTCGACCAGATTGTTGATCAGCGGCGCCAGATCGTCCGCCTCCTGGGCGCGCGCCGTCTCGGCCGCGACATTGCCGAGCAAAAACCGCATCGCGCTCGCATCGAAGCCGATATGGTCACGCGTCATTTCGAGCGGGAAGGAGGGCAGCTCGACGGTCGAGCCGACCGGGCGCAGATGCAGCGTGTGGCGCGCGTAGGGGAGAAGCGTCTCGCTGAACCCGATCGTAAACCCGTGCCGCCCGTCGCCGATCCCGGCATCGAGCAGATCGGGGCGGTATTCGCCCGCCAGCACTGTCGCCAGGAGATTGTCGCCGTCGAGCAATTCGAGTGCGATGCGCTTGTCGGGTTCCGTCGGGTCCCAGATCCAGCCCTTGATGCCGGACCAGTCGGCATAATCGAGATTGCCGCGCAGCCTTCCCTCGATCGGGACGCCGGCGAGCTCCACTTGCGATCCGGCAGCGCCTGCCACGAGCGGCGCCGCCGCGCTCGAGAGCACGACGGGCGAGGGCAACGCCACCGCAGCCTCGCCGCTCACCAGATGCAAGCCGTGCAGTGGCTCCGAACTGACCTCGCCGGCGAGCGCAAGCTCCGCCTGGCCGATATCCGACAGCTCGACGACAAGAGCGCCCTCTCCTCCTTCGTCGCCCGCCTCGCCGCCCGCCTGCGGGGGCGCCGTCTCGCTATCGGCCGGTTCGGGCGCGGCCGTCCGTCTCTTACGCTGTTGCGATGGTCTCGCCATGCGATCCTCGAAGAAGTCAAATTCGATGTTGCGGTCCGCGCGCTATGCCTGCGCCGCGCTCAGCTTGACAAAGGCGAGCCCCAGCTTGCGCAGATCGTCGCCCAGCTTCAGCTCGCTCGGCGAGAGCGCGTTCGGCAGCACAAAAGACAGGCGGTTGGCGCGCGGGCTGACGATCTCGCGCGACACCGTGAAGCCGATCTCGCAGGGCGCCGAGACCGAGCAGAAATGCACCAGGAGCCCGTTGACATATACCCAGCAATCCTGCTTCGTCACTGGCGCGCCGTCCGGCAGGAACGGAAACACCTGGACGGTGATGCCCAGGTCGCGCCGCAGCGGCGGCAGCCGGAAATTCAGTTCGACAAACGGCTTCGCGCTCCAGGTACTGACGTCGTCCGGATTGCTGCTGAAGCCAACCGGGCCGAACTCCTTGAGGTTTCCCTTGGCTCCAAAGTCGATACCGGTGTTGAAGTCGAGAACTTGCACGAATCACCTCGAAGGTACTTGCTGGCGCCGCGCCTTCGATGGTGTTTAGCCAAGGATAGGCGCGCACCCGAACGCCGGCTATGCAACTCGTCGGCCGACTGCTTGGATCGGTTCGGGCGCGCCAGATTTTCCTCGGAGCGCCTCGCTAATACCTTAACGTCCGGCCGGAGTACAATAGAATTTGGCTATCTCATTCGACCGTATGCCGTTTTTCATGAACTCGTCCGGACAGCGAATTCCATCATGCGCGGCGACGACGCCAGCGGATGCACGCGCGGTGGCGGCGCTCGCTGTCATGCCTCGTGCCGCATCCGTCGATTAAAGTATTGTTCATAACTTCGA
>VAZF01000276.1 GCA_005888425.1 Alphaproteobacteria bacterium | reverse complement strand
GCCGCGAGCGCCCGCCGCAGCCTGGATTTTCTGATCATCGCGCGCACCGACTCGCGCGCCGTCGCCGGCTTCGACGAGGCGATCGCCCGCGCCAAGGCGGCGATCGCCGCAGGCGCCGACATGGCCTTTGTCGAAGCGCCGCAGACGGTCGAGGAGGTCGCAGCGGTGCCCCGCCTCGTGAAAGGGCCGTGCCTCCTCAATGTCGTGCGCGGCGGCAAGACGCCCGATCTCGATCTGCGCGAGGCGGAGCGCATGGGCTACAAGCTGGCGATCGTGCCCGGGCTCCTGATCAAGAATGTCGTCGGGATCTGCGAAAAGATGCTCGACGAATTGCGCGCAACGCATCGCCATCCCGCGCCGGTGCGCGAGATGACCGTGCGCGAGACCTTCCAGCTATGGGGTGGCGACGAATGGGATGCGCTGCGCACGCGCTTCCGCGGCCCGGCCGATGCGGGGCGCGAGGCGGCGGAATAGCAGGGGCGGTTAAGGGTCGAGCGGCGGGAAGGCGTGCTCGCCGTCGGGGCCGAGCGGCAGCGGGCGCACGCTCGCGGCTTCGGCCGGATCGAGCGCACCATAGAGATGCGGGAACAGCGCGCCGCCGCGTGATTTCTCCCATTTGAGGCCGTCGCCAAGCCGCGCCGATTCGATCGCGATCAGCACGAGGCCGGTTTGCCCTGCGCGATGCCGCCGCGCGCTCTCGGCGATCTGCTCGGCGGTCGAAAAATGGATAAAGCCGTCGCGCAAATCGTCGGCGGTGCCGCGATAGATGCCGGCCTGCACCGCCTCCTGCCATGTTTCGGCCGGGGACATGTGATAGATCATGCGGTTCATCGGCCCAGGGTATCGCATGCTTGCGCCGGCCTTCCAGTTTGGCGTCCCGGTTGAGTTGGGGCGCGCGTGAATACAGTCCCGGACGCGGCGCTGGAGCGGGTGCTGGTGCCGCGCGTGCCGGCGCTGGTCGCCGGGTTCCGCGAGGTGTTGTGGCTGTCGCCTGAGGGTGAGATCGAGGCGTTGTCGCCGGAAGAGGCGCGCGCCCGGCTCGATCCCGTGCATGGCGGCGAGACGCCGATGGTGTGCCATGCGCGGGCCGTCGCGCGGCGGCTCGATATTCCCTCGAAAGGCTGGGCGAGAGACTGGGCCGGCTTTGCCGCGTTCGACCTGCTCGAATTATTTGCCTTTGTGCGCGCGCTTTGTTGCAGGATCTCGCCAACGAGACCGGTCCCGACATTCGCGCCATCGCCGAGATCGCCGAGCGGGCCGGCTGGCCGTGGGGGCCGGCGGTGCTCGCGGCATTGCCGCCGGCCGAGACCGGCGCGCAACGGCGCGGTGTTGGTCTACGCGCCTGGGAACGGCTCGACGAATGGCAGGAGCGCGCCCCGCCGCCACCCCCCGGCAACGATCCGGTCGGCGCGGATGAGGCGCGCCACCGCCTCGCGGCATTGCTTGGCGAAGATGCCGAGCCGCGGCCGCAGCAGGCCGATTACGCCGCCGCCGTCGCCGCCGCGTTTGCGCCGCGGCAGCGCCCGGACGAGCCGCAGGCGGTGCTCGCAGAGCCCGGCACGGGGGTCGGCAAGACATTGGGCTATATCGCGCCGGCGAGCCTCTGGGCCGAACGCAATCAAGGCACGGTGTGGATCTCGACCTTCACCCGCAACCTGCAGAGCCAGATCGCCGGCGAGCTCGACCGCCTCTACCCCGACCCGGTACAGAAGCGCCGCCGCGTGGTCGTCCGCAAGGGCCGCGAGAATTTCCTGTGCCTGTTGAATTATGAGGAGGCGGTGCGCGCGGCGCTGGGCCGCGCCTCGCCCGGGGCGGCGTCGCTAGCGCTGATCGCGCGCTGGATCGGCGCGACCGCGGCAGGCGATCTCGTCGCCGGCGATTTTCCAGGCTGGCTCGCCGAGCTGATCGGGCGCGGGCGGATCAATGCGCTGGCCGACCGGCGCGGCGAATGCATCCACGCCGCCTGCCCGCATTTCCGCCGCTGCTTTGTCGAGAAGAATGTGCGGGCGGCGCGGCACGCGCGGCTTGTTGTCGCGAACCACGCGCTGGTCATGGCGCAGGCCGCGCTCGGCGGGCTCGACGATGCCAGCGTGCCGACCCGTTATGTGTTCGACGAAGGCCATCATCTGCTCGAGGCCGCCGATGCGGCGTTTTCGGTGCGGCTCTCCGGCCAGGAGGGGCGCGAGTTGCGGCGCTGGCTTTTGGGGGCCGAAACGGGTCGGTCGCGGGCGCGCGGGTTGCAGCGCCGGATCGGCGATCTTGTCGAAGCGGATGAGGAGGCCTCGGCCGCGCTCCTTGAAACGCTCGTCGCGGCGCGCGTGTTGCCGGCCGATGGCTGGCATCAGCGGGTCGGAGAGGGGCGCGGCCTGCCCGGGGCGGAGGGTTTTCTAGCGCTGGTGCGGCAGCAGGTGATGGCGCGGGCGTTGGGAGATTCACCGTACGGGATCGAGGCCGAAGCGCGGCCGCCGATCGACGGTCTCGTCGAGGCCGGGATGCGGCTTGCCGCCGGCTTTGACCGGCTCGCCGGCGCGCTGCGCCGGCTATCGGCGGCATTGCGGCGGCCGCTCGAAGACGCGGAGAACCCGCCCGAGCCCGGGATGCGCCAGCGCCTCGAAGCCGCGGTGCGCGGGCTCGAACGGCGGGCCGACATGCAGCTCGCCGCGTGGAGCCAGTTGTTGCGTGATCTCGCCGAGCCGCCCGGGCCCGACACGGTCGAATGGCTGGCGCTCGACCGCAGCGACAATGCCGAGACCGATGTCGCGGTCAACCGCAACTGGATCGACCCGGGGAAGCCGTATGCGCTCGCGGTAGCGCAGCCGGCGCACGGGCTCGTCGTGAGCGAGGCGAGCCAGGAGGAATTGCGGGTGCTCGAACTGATCCGTCACCGGCTCGAGATCGAGCAACTGATCGCCGCCGGTTTTGCGAGCCTGATGTCCGCCGCGAAGGGCGGCGCGCTGGGCCTCTTTACCGCGATCGCGCGGCTGCGGGCGGTGCATGAGAAGATCGCGCCGGTGTTGGAAGCGCGCGGTCTCTTATTGCTGGCGCAGCATGTCGATGCGATGTCGACGGCGACCCTGGTCGACATCTTCCGCGCCGAGGAAGATTCCTGCCTGCTCGGCACCGATGCGGTGCGCGACGGGGTCGATGTGCCGGGCCGCTCGTTACGCCTGATTGTCTTTGACCGAGTGCCGTGGCCGCGGCCGGACATCCTGCACCGCGCCCGCAAGCCGGTGTTCGGCGGCGCCGCTTACGACGACCGCATCGCCCGCCTGCGCCTGCGACAGGCGTATGGGCGGCTGGTGCGGCGGGCCGACGACCGCGGCATCTTTGTCATTCTCGACCGGGCCCTGCCGTCGCGCCTCCTGCCCGCCTTCCCGGCCGGAGTGCCGATCGCCCGGGTGCCGCTGGTCGACGCGGTGGCGGCAACGGCGGCCTTTCTCCAGGAGCCGGCTTGACAGGGATGGCCGCGTTCTGGTCTGTGCGCCAACCGCAAGCGAAAGGAGCCCCGATGCTCGACCCTCACGGCGCGCTGATCTGCACGATGATGCTGGTCTCGGCGGCCGACCGCGACATGGCCGAGACCGAACTGAAAATCATCGGCGACATCGTCGGAGACCTGCCGGTGTTCCGCGATTTCGACCGGCAGCGGCTGCGCGGGGTCCTGGAGGAATGCTCGCGTCTGTTAGGCGGCGACAACGGGCTCGACGAAGCGCTCAAATCGATCCGAAAGGCATTGCCCGCGAAATTGCGCGAGACCGCCTATGCGATCGCCTGCGATGTGGCGGCGGCCGATGGCGAGGCGAGCCAGGAGGAATTGCGGGTGCTCGAACTGATCCGTCACCGGCTCGAGATCGAGCAACTGATCGCCGCCGGCATCGAGCGCGGCGCCAAGGCCCGCTTCCAGACGCTGTAGCTTCTGAGCCTCTAAAGCGTTCCAGCCTCGCATGAGCGCTGAGGCAGGGGTCGCGCCCGGTACCCTCTCCCGCACTGCGGGAGAGGGTGGCCGACGCGAAAGCGGAGGCCGGGTGAGGGTTTAACCTTCCCGCAAGGCTTCCAGAATTCTTTGTATGACACCTTCGGTATTTGTCAGAACTTCGTTGTCCCAGAACCGGAGGACGCGCCAACCTTCATCCTCCAGGAATGCAGTCCGGCGCTGATCAGCACCGCTGCCTGCATGTTGCGCCCCGTCGGCTTCGACAATCAGACGGTGCTTCGTGCAAGCGAAATCGACGATGAACTTGCCTAATGGATGCTGCCGACGAAAACGATAGCCCGCCAAACGCCGGTCGCGCAGGACCGCCCACAGGCGTCGTTCCGTGTCAGTCGAGTCGCGCCGGAGTCGGCGCGCATTTTGGTTCGGCATTTGCCTAGCAGTTTTGGTTAGACCCTCACCCGCCCTCGGGCTAGCGCCCTCAGGCACCCTCTCCCGCAGTGCGGGCGAGGGTTATGGAGTGCTCCCTCCGGCGGGCGGGAGGGCGCGGCGGATTGCGTCGCGGATTTCGGGCGGCTGCTGTTCGAGCGCGTCGCAGAGGCGCCGCATCTGGCGCCGCAGGCTGTAGACCTGGTCGAGCAAGCCCAACACCAGCGAGAGCGCCTCATCGTCGACGGCGAATTCGCGGCGGATATCGAGGATCAGCTCGACCCGCGCGACATCGACCTCGTGAAACACCCAGCGCTCGCCGCCCTCTTCCGTCGCCGTTTCGGGCACGACCCAGCGGTTCTCGACCCAGCGCGACAGCTCGGCAGCGTTGAGCTCGGCAAAGCGGCGCATCAGCTCGTCGAAAGCGATCATGCGGCGGCCCCGTGGGTCGCTTGCCCCATTTCGCCGCGCGGATTGGTCGGGTGCTGCTTGGCCCAGTCTTCGAGGAATTTCGCGAGCTCGGGGTCATCGCTGGCGCCGATCACGACCTTCAGTGTGACGTACTGGTCGCCGGTCACCTCTTTGCCTTGCCGCTTGCGATGAATGCCTCTGCCACGCAAGCGCAGCCGGGCGCCGGTATCGGAGCCTTTCGGGATCGTCATCGTCACCGGTCCGCTGACGGTCGGCACCGGCACCCGCGCGCCGAGCACGGCTTCCGAAAGGCTGACCGGCAATTCCACATGAATGTCGTCGCCCTCGCGGCGGAAGAACGGGTGCGGCGCGATATGCACCTCGATCAGCGCATCGCCGGCCGGGCCGCCGCCAAAACCGGGCCCGCCCTTGCCCTTGAGGCGCAGGATCTGGCCTTCCTCGATGCCAGGCGGGATCGTCACGTCGAGCCATTCATCGGGCGATAAGGCCAGGCGCTGCTTGCCGCCCGTCGCGGCCTCCACAAAGTCGATCGTCAGTGAATAGTGGCGGTCAGGACCGGGCATCGAAAAGCCCTCGCCGCCTCGGCCGCCCCTGGTACCCCGCCGCGCCCCGCCCGGCCCTCCACGGCCGAACATCTCGAACAGATCATCGAGATCGCCGACATCCATCTCGCCCTCGGGCCGGTACTTCCACCCCTGCGCGCCCTCGGCATGCGGCCGATAGGAATGGCGCGGCCGCTCGGCGCCGCTTTCGTCGATCTCGCCGCGATCGTAGCGGGCGCGCTTCTCCGGATCCGACAAGATGTCGTGGGCGGCCGAGACCGCCTTGAACCGCGCCTCGGCGGCCGGCTTCCCCGGGTTCAGATCGGGGTGAAAATGCTTGGCGAGCTTGCGGTAGGCCTTACGGATCTCGTCGGCGGTGGCGTCCGGCTTGACCCCGAGCACCTCATAAGGGGTTTGCGTCGCCATCAGCGGGTTTGCCGTGGTTCATTGCCGCGCTGCCGCGTCGTCGCGGTCGCGGTCGCCGCCTCGATGCGCACCGGGATGCTGATTTCGGAGCCGCGCCGATCGACCTTCAGCGTGACCTGGTCGCCGATCCGCGCGAGACCGATCATGTTGCGCAATTGCGTGCCGCTGTGGACCGCCGTGCCGTTCGCCGCGACGACCAGATCGCCGGTGCGCAGCCCGGCCTGCTCGGCCGACGAGCCGGTTTCGACCCGCGCGATGACGGCGCCCTCGGTCTGCTGGGTGCTCATGGCCTGCGCCAATTCCGGCGTCAGATCCTGGATCGCGACGCCGATCCGGCCGCGTTTCACCTCGCCATACCGGATGATCTGGTCCATGACGCGACGCGCCATGTTGATTGGCACCGCAAAGCCGATGCCGATATTGCCGCCACCCGGCGCCAGGATCGCGGTGTTGATGCCGACCACCTGGCCATAGAGGTTGACGAGCGGCCCGCCGGAATTGCCGGGGTTGATCGAGGCGTCGGTCTGGATGAAGTCCTCATAGCCCTCGATACCGAGGCCGCTGCGCCCGAGCGCGCTGACAATCCCCGACGTCACGGTCTGTCCCAGGCCAAACGGATTGCCGACCGCCAACACGAAATCGCCGACCTGGAGGCGATCGGAATCGCCGAGCGGCACGGCGGTCAGATTCTGCGCCGGGATCTGCAACACCGCGACATCGGCTTCGGTATCCCGGCCGACCAGTTTCGCGGTGAAGCGCTTGTTGTCCTTGGTCGTGACCTCAATCTTGGTGGCGTTGTCGACGACATGGCCGTTGGTCAGGATATAGCCGTTTTGAGCATCGACGATGACGCCGGAGCCGGTCGCCTGCGTCTCGCGCTCCTCGGGTTGCGAGCGCTGCGGCAGGTTGAAAAAGCGGCGGAAAAACGGGTCTTGCAGCAGCGGGTTCTCGGCCCGCACCTTGCCGCGCACTGCGATGTTGATGACCCCCGGAGTCACCCGCGCCAGCATCGGCGCGAGGGTCGGCACCGCGCCACCCACCTCGGGGATCGCGCCGGCCGCGATGGCGGGGGAGGGCGCGGGCATGAGCACGGCAACGCCGCTCATCAGGGCGAGCGCGGATAACAGCCGGTTCATCTCGTGGGAACCCTGCGGGACAATTGCGCCCTCGGCAAAACGAGGCGCCGGACAAACAGTTTCACGCCCTCAATATTTAAACCGGAGCTTGAGCCCTTCAAGGCGAGCCGGGTCGCCGCGAGAGCTTGGCAGCAGAGTCGGGGGTAGGCTGCTAACCGCTTGTTTTCTTTATGATTTATTATTGCTCCGGAGCGAATATGCAAGCATCCTTGTTACTCTCGATGCTGGAACGACGAGAAGAGGCTGACGTGACCGCCTTTGAGCTGCAACTTCAGGGGTATCGGCTAACCACGGCAGAGATCATCTACCGGCTACCGGACCATCCCGCCCTGCTGCAGAGCTTCATCTGGCAGAAATTCGACCTCGCGCCTGATTATCCCGAGCTGCGGCGGTTTCTCGAATTCTGGAGCCGCAGCATCGAAGGCAAATTGCATTCGGTGAATGTGAAGCAGAGCACGGCGTTCGGCCCGCCCCGCTTCCGCCATCACAAGCATGAGCTGACGATGCACTAGAGCCTCAGCCGCTCCAATACGTCAGCCGTCGGCCCGGCGAAAGCCGGGACCTCAGCGTGCAGGCGCGTCGACACAGCAAGTGGATCCCGGCCTTCGCCGGGATGACGGTTTATGGGCGACGTCCGACAGCGACCTTGCCTCAGCACGCATCTGCTGGCATTTGCAGAGGGTGTCCCTCCCGACCGCTATAGCCCAGCGGGGTGACGAAAGCGCGGACACCGCCGCGCCGGTGCGGGCGGTCGCGATTTGGCTGCTCGGCTGTTGCGCGATGATCTTCGCGATGGTCGTCATCGGCGGCATTACCCGGCTGACGCTCTCCGGGCTGTCGATCACCGAGTGGCAACCGGTCGCCGGCATCCTGCCGCCGCTCTCGGCCGCGAGCTGGGCCACGGAGTTCGAGAAATACCGGCATATCCCGCAATACCGGCTGCTCAACGCCGGAATGAGCCTCGCGGATTTCCAGACGATCTACTGGTGGGAATACGTGCACCGCCTCTGGGGACGGCTGATCGGCGTCGTCTACGCCGTACCGTTTCTGTATTTCTGGCTGCGCGGCCGGCTGCCCAAGCGGCTCTTTGCGCCGCTCGGCGGGATTCTGCTGCTGGGCACGGCGCAGGGGGCGCTCGGCTGGTACATGGTCGAGAGCGGCCTCGCCGACCGGGTCGATGTCAGCCAATACCGGCTGGTGGCGCATCTCGCCCTCGCGCTGGCGATTTATGCGCTGACGCTGTGGATCGCGCTCGGTCTATTCCTTGAGCGGCCGCGGGCGGAGGTCGCGGCGGGCTGGCGGCGGGGCGCGGAGGGGGTCATCGGCCTGGTGGCGTTGACGATTGTCGCGGGCGGCTTTGTCGCCGGGCTGCATGCGGGGCTCATCTACAACACGTTTCCACTGATGGACGGCAGCTTCGTGCCGGCCGGCTATGCCGAGCTGCAACCCTGGATCCGCAACTGGTTCG
>VAZF01000275.1 GCA_005888425.1 Alphaproteobacteria bacterium | reverse complement strand
CGTCGGCTTGACGCCTGCCGCCTCTAGCAAGGGCTCAGGCGCGATGCCGAGCGTGCGCAGGCTCGCGCGCAGCATCTTGCGACGCTGCCCGAAGGCCGCCGCCGTCACCCGTTCGAGGGCTGCCTTGTTCGCCGGCATCAGCGGCATCGGGCGCGGCACGAGCGACACGACACTCGATGTCACCTTCGGCGGCGGCACAAAGGCGCGCGGCGGCAAGTCGAACAGGATCTTGGGCTCGGCGAGCCACTGCACGATGACCGACAGCCGGCCGTACGCCGGGCTGCGCGGCGTCGCGACCAGGCGCTCGGCGACTTCGCGCTGAAACATCAGTGTCAGACTCTCATATGCGCCCATATTGTCGAGCCAGCGCAGCAAGAGCGCGGTCGCGATGTTGTACGGCAGGTTCGCCACGATCTTGCGCGGCGCGTTGGTGAAGGCCGCCGGGTCGAGCGCGAGCGCATCGCCCTCGACCAATTCGAGCCGTCCGGGATAGACCGCCGCCAGTTCTTGGAGCGCGGCAAGCGCGCGCCGGTCGCGCTCGATCGCGACGATGCGGCGGGCGTCCGTTTCGAGGAGCGCGCGGGTCAGCCCGCCCGGCCCCGGCCCGATCTCGATGATTGTCGCATCGCCGAACGGTCCGCTCTCATCGTTGGCGGCGGCGCGCGCGATGCGCCGCGTCACATTGAGGTCGAGGATGAAATTCTGCCCCAGGCTCTTCTTCGCCGTCAGCCCGTGCCGCGCGATGACCTCGCGCAGCGGCGGCAAGGATCGAAGTTCCTTTTGCTGGGAATGGATTGGCGCTTTTGCGTCCTTCGACTGCCCGCTTCGCTCGCGCTCAGGATGAGGCAGGGTTTTTGATGCCATCAAAGAGATTCCTCATCCTGAGGAGGCCGCGCAGCGGCCGTCTCGAAGGACGCGGGGCGCCGGCGCAGTGGAATCCGATCAGCCGGCGCGGCGCGCGGCCATCTCGGCGGCGAGCTCCAGCGCGGCGATCAGGCTGTCCGGCCGCGCGAGGCCTTTGCCGGCAATGTCGAACGCGGTGCCGTGATCGGGCGAGGTGCGGATAAAGGGCAGCCCCAGCGTCACATTCACCGCGCCGTCGAAATCGAGCGTCTTGATCGGGATCAGCGCCTGGTCGTGATACATGCAGAGCGCCGCGTCATAACCGCGCCGCGCCGCCGCGTGGAACATCGTGTCGGCCGCCAAGGGCCCCTTCGCATCGATGCCTGCCGCGCGCAGCTCGGCGATGGCCGGCATGACGATGTCGCGATCCTCGCTCCCGAGCGCGCCGCCCTCGCCCGCATGCGGGTTGAGCCCGGCGACCGCGAGCCGCGGGGTGGCAATGCTGAAATCGCGCTGCAGCGCCCGATGCGTGATATGCCCGGCCGTCACGATCGCCGCGCTGGTCAGCGCCGCGATCGCTTCGCGCAATGCCAAATGGATCGTCACCGGTACGACGCGCAACGCGCGCGATGCCAGCATCATGACCGGCGTCACATCCGCTGCGCGATAGAGCCGCCCGGCCAGCTCGCCGAGATATTCGGTATGGCCGGGGTGACGAAACCCAGTACCGTACAGCGCCTCCTTGTTGATCGGGTTCGTGACGACCGCCGCCGCTCGGCCCGCCTTCACCTCGGCGACAGCGCGGTCGATGGCGCCGATGACGAGCCGTGCATCGGCCGGGTTTGGTCGCCCCGGTTCGGCAAGGCATTTGCCGCCGACTGGCAGAACCGGCAGCGCGTTGGGAAATACCTTGGCTGCGTGCCCGGACGTCGCGATCGGCTTTATCGGCACCGTCCAACCGAGCCGCGCCGCCAATCCCGCGAGCCGGTCCGGATCGTCGATCACATAAAACAGCGGTACGCCGTCACCGCGCCGCAGCCAGGCCTGCAGCGCGATCTCGCCGCCGATCCCGGCCGGCTCGCCCATCGTCAGGGCGAGCGGCAGGGTCATGCGCCGCCCGCCCTCACATCGACATAGGCGGTGCGCCGGAGGTCGCGCATATAGCGGCGCGACATCGTGTCGAGGCGCTGGCGCAATAGCGTATCGGCGACCTCCTCGCGGGTCACCCCGGTCGGGCTCTTGCCGGTCGACTTGTCGCAGATCATGATAACGCCGACGCCGTTCTTCTGGACGATCGGCTGCGATACCTGTCCGGTCGGCATCGCCTCGATAACCTTGCGCATCTCGGGCGCGATCTGGCTCGCCGCCAATTTGCCCTGGCTCGACAATTGCGGCGCCTTCTCGTGGCCGATTTTCAGCATCGACGGGCAGTCCTTGGCTTGGCCGCGCACCGACGCCGCCTCGGCCAGTGCGGCGTGCTTCGCCGCCTCGTTCGCCTTCGGTGGAAACGCGAACACGACCTGCACGATGTCGTAAATCGGCTCCTGCTCGGAGCTGCCGGCGCCGAGTTTGCGGTCGAGCACGAGCAGCAGGTAATAGCCGCCGCCGCTTCGGATCGGCGACGACAATTCGCCGGGTTTCAGCGTCGCTACCACCTTGCCAAGCTCGGGCGGCAGCTGGTCGGGCCGCATATAGCCGATATCGCCGCCGACCGCTGCCGAGGCCGCTTGCGAGAACTGCCGCGCCACGGCCGAGAATCGCGCGCCCTGCTTCATCTGCGCGGTGAGCCGGTCGGCGAGTTGGCGCACCTGGTCTTCTTGCGCCGGGTTGTCGATCGCAAGGAAGATCTCGCCCACCCGGCTTTGCGGCTCGCCGGCGTGCTCCTTGAGCCGCTTCAGCGCGTCGTCGATCTCGTCGTCGGAAATCGTCAGCCCCTGCGCCGCCTGCCGCTTCACCAGCTTCGCCCAGAGGAGAGAGGCCGTCAGCTGATCGACGATGGCGGCGCGCTCGATGCCGCGCACTTTCAGGAACTCGTCAAGCTGCCCGGGCCGCATGTTGTTCTGCTTTTCGAGCTGCTCGATCCCCTTCTTCATCTCCTCTTCGGTGACTGTCACGTTCTGCCGCTTGGCCTCCTGCAACTCCAGTTTCTCGTCGATCAGCGAGCGCAACACCTGCGGAACGATTCGCTGACGATTCTCCGGCGTGTCAGGAATATTCGACGAAATCAGCACCATCCGCGCCCGCGAGGCGAGATCGTAAAACGAGATCACATCGTCGTTGACGACCGCCGCAATGCTGGGCGCCGGCGCAGAGCGAACGCAAGACCATCGACAACCACCCCCTTCGGCGACCCCCACGTGGCACCCTACACCCTTCGCTTTTTGGTGTCAGTGCCCTGCTGCCTACGCGTCCGCGGAGTGCCTGGAAAACTGCGCGCTTTCTTTCTACCGCGAGTTTAGCCAAGTATTAACCAATAGCCTTCACATGTTCGACTTTCGGTTTGGGGGGATTCTGATGCCGTAGGACGATTGGTTCTTGATCTCGGTTCCGCTGGTTATCTTTCTCGCAGTAATGATCGCCGCGGCGTTGACCCTGCCGCAACCGTGATCCCGCCGCGCCTCGCCCGCCGCCGCAGCGTTCATCCGCGGCCGCGTCCAGCGCGGACCGCCTCTGCCGGGATGACCGAAGCCGCAATGGCCGAGCGCCGAGCCAGCCGCTCGCGCCTTGCTGCGATGGCCGCCCGCTCGGTGCGCTCGCGGCTCGCCTTCGTCAGGTGATTGGGACCGCTACAACAGACTGCCTTGCGTCGACAGCACGGTTCCGCCGATCTCGCCGAGATTCTTGAAGACGATGCTGAACATGACCGAGATGCCGGGTGTCACATCGCCGCTGCGGATCCCCGACTGCGTCACCGAGGCGATGAAGGCCATGCATTCGTCCTGATATATCCCGGCCACCGTCGCATAAAGGCTCGTATTGTTCGATTGCGGGGTCGGGATGCCGTTGACGAAATTTGTCGAGTTCGACAGGTTCAAGGTCTCGCTGCCGGTCAGGGACCAGTAGCGGGTCAGCTTCGCCACCGTACTGAACGTGATCTGCTCGCGCTTGCCGAACAGGATGCTCTGCCCGATCGGGTTGGTCACCAGTTCGCTCTGCTGCTGCGGCGCGAGCAGCAGGAAATTGGCCCCGACCCGCAGGCTCTGCGGTCCGGCATTGATGCCGACCTCGCTGGCTTTGTTGCTCAAATCGCTTTTGGACAACCGGAAGCGGTAGACCAGATCGAGATAAGAGCTCGGCGACATCACGACGCGTCCCACGACATCCGACAGCCGCGTCTCCGCGCCGGAGCCCGGCGGCAGAAACGGGTTGACCTGGGCGCGATAGCTCTGCCCGACCAGGACCCGGTAATTGCCGGTATCCTTGTGATAGACGCCGAGCTTCAGCCCGTAATCGACCCGCTGCCCGGTATCCAGCACGTCATACCCGGCGAGCCGGTCGGGGCGGAACAGGTCTGAGTCCCGGAACTCGAACCCGAGGCTGTCCTCGTTTGGGATGCGGCGCTGGTTGCCGCCCGCCGGCCCGGCGAAGACGCCGGTCATCGGCTCGATCGTCGCGGTGATGTCGTCGCTGCGATGAACGAGCGGATAGCTCCAGGTCATGCCGAGCTGCGGGAAGGCGCGCCCGGTCAGGAAGTTGTAGCTGATCGGGCTGAGCGGCGGCATGCCGGTCTGCGAGAAGAAGCTGCTCGGCAGCTCGGGGTTCGATTTGTTGCTCAGATCGTTGACCGAATAGGCGTCGCCACGCAGGCTTGCGGTAAACCGGTACTGCCCGCCGATGCCGTCGCGGAAGCTCTTGTCGTAGACGCTGCCGAGTGACAGTCGCCGGGTCTGCGTGCCGACCTCCCGGACGATGTTCAGGAGGTTGGCGTTGAGCCGCCACCTTCCGCCCCAGCTATCGGGCTCGCTGACCCAGTAACGGTTGGCGACCGGCATGACGATCGGCTGTGTCGAGTCGCCGAGCCCCGGCGTCAGCGGCTGGAACATATAACCGTTGACGTCGGTCATCGCGTTCGGCTGGAAGCCTTCGAGATAGGCGCGGCTGATCATCGCGTTGAGCAGCGGCACCCCGAAGCCGAAGCGCAGGAGGTAGGTCTGGTCGGAGACGCGCTGCACCTGGAAGCCGGTCCGATAGGTCGGGTCGAGATCCCAGACACCGGATGCGTTGACGTGGCCGCGCAACTGATGGTCGATGCTGGTGTCGCCATTCGCGCCGACATTGCTGTAGTTGAGGCTGCCGAGCGCATCGAGGACGCCATTGCCAAAACGCTGGCGGTATTCGGCGGCGAGCAGCGGGCCCGCCCGGCTGTAGAACCGCGGCCCCAATGTCAAATCCTTGTCGACATCGATGGCCCAGAAATACGGCAGGCCGAAATGAAACCCGTTGGTGTTCGAATTGCCGAAGCTCGGCATCAGAAAGCCGCTGGCGCGTTTCACCCCCGGCTCGGGCTGCGACATATAGGGCGCGTAGAATACCGGCCAGCCGTCGATCTCCATGACAACATCGCGGAACTCCAACAGCTTGTATTCCTTGTCGTCGCTGATCTCCCGCGCCTTCAATTGCCAGGCCGGCGGCGCCGACGGATTGTCGCGACAGAGGTCGCAGGGTGAGTAGATGCCGCGCCGGAGTTCGGTGCGGTTGCCGGCGATCCGCCGCGCGGTGTTGGCCGCGAGCCGCGACCGGTCGGCGAGCAGCATCCGCACGTTCTGCGCGAAGGCGTTGTTCATCGAGTCGCGCAGCTCGATGAAATCGGAGAAGACGATCTCGCCGGTCGGGCTCAGCAGGCTGACATGCCCCGAGGCGGTGATTGTGTCGGTGCGCTGGTTATAGCCGACCTGGTCGGCCAACAGGACTTCTCCGCCTTGCGAGATCTCGACATGGCCCTTGGCGATTGTGAGGCCGAGCTGGTCGTCGTATTGCACCTCGTCGGCCTGGAACAAGACCGGCGCGCCACGCTCCCGGTGACCGCCGGCCGAAAACTGGGCAGCCGCAGGGGCGGCGGCGCAGAGCCATGCGACGACCGCGCCCGCCAGCAACAGAATGGCGCGCCCTATCCGCATCGGGCGTCCTGCAGGTTTGGGGGAACCTGTCATCCGTCGCGTTCAGCCCTCGGTGAAGTTCGCTTGAGATTTGCTTAAAACGTGCCTGAACCTATCGAGGAATGTCCTTGGGTCGCGGTGTCAAACGATAGCGTTATGGCGGCGGGCGCGGTCATCCGTCCTCGAGGTGCAGCAGCATCGAGGCGCCGAATGTCAGGCTGACGGCGGTCGGTGTCCAGGCGGCGAGCAGGACCGGGATTTTCGCCGACAGCCCGAGCGCAAAGACGACATCGGACAGGAAATAGAGGAGAAACCCGGCTGCGACGCCGCTGACGATCATCATCGTCGCGCCGCCACGCCGCTGCATCCTGAGGCTGAAGGTCGCCGCCACGAGCACCATCGCGCAGAACAGGAAAGGGCGCGCCAGCAGCACGTTGAAATGCAGCCGGTGCCGCTCGGCGGAAAACCCGGATTGCTCCAGCAGTCCGATAAAGCCCGGCAAATCCCAGAACGACATCGTGTCGGGCGAGGCGAGGCTTTCTTCGATCTTGGCCGTCGTCAGCTTGGTCGGCAGCCGCAACAGGTCAAAGCGCTCCGGCGTCTCGTCTGGCTGGAAGCGCTGCCCGTCCTCGAGAACCCAGAAACCATTTTCGAGCCGCGCCGATTTCGCCTCGATGCGCGAGGTGAACGTCATCAGCCGGTCGATAAAAAACACCGTGACCCCATTGAGCAGCAGCAGGTCGGACGCCGTGTGTTTTTCGCCATGCATCAGGATCTGTCCGTCCGCGGCGTCGCTCTGCCGCAGCCACAGCCCGCCCCGCGATAGGGCCATCGGATCGCCAGCCTGCCGCAGGATGCGGTTGTCGAGCTTCTCGTAGCGCCCCTCCATCGCCGATGCGATCGGGTTGAACACGGTGACCGCGGCCACCCCGACGACCAGCGCGACGAGCACCGCCGGCGTCAGGAACTGCCATACCGAGACCCCGGAGGCGCGCGCTACGATCAGCTCGTTGCTGCGGGTCAGCCGCCAAAAGGCGAGCATCGTCCCGAACAGGATCGCGAAGGGCATGACCTCCTGCGCGGTGTGCGGCATCTTCAAGGCCGCCATCTCCAGGAGGATGCCCCAGCCCGCCTGCGCCCGCCCGCCGGCGCGGCGTAGCAGTTCGAGATAGTCGAGCAGAAAGGTGACGGCGACCATCGTGCCGAACACCCCCGCGAACCATGTAAAGAACTGGCGCGCGATATAGGCAGACAGGATCCGCGCGACCTGCACCGACACTCCCCCTGTCCCCTGCCGCCTCGGCGGCGCCCTCCGGCGGTCAGGCCGGCTCTGCAACAGCGGCCGCGGGCCGCCAGAACCCGAACCGGATGCCACCGAACAGCAGCATTCCAAACCCCAGCGCCAACGGCAAGAGGTCGATGACATACATCAAGGGGATCGCGGCGTAATGGCTCGCCGCCAGATTCTTGATGCCGAGGTCGGTCGACTGGAAGACGAGCGCGAAAACCACCGCCAGCAGGACTCGCTTCAGCTGGCCGCGCCGGTTGAATTCGCCCGGCAACAGGCAGGCCAAGGGGATGATCACAAAGCTGAAGATCGATAGCGGCACCGCAAGCCGCTGGTGGCCCTCGACGAGGAAATTGCGGTAGTTCGTCGCGTCGAGATCCCCGGGCGGGAAGAACAATTCGCCGAGAAAGCGCTCCTGCGCCTCACGAAACCGCACGACCGGCGCATCGCGCAGCATCGCCAAATCGAGGGTATAGCGCTCGAAGGTCAGGACCGACAATTTGCCGCTCGCCCGCTCATAGCGCTGCCGGTTGCCGTTGACCAGGATGATGCGCGAGCCCTCCGTCGTGTCGGCGAAGGCGCCGCGCTCGGCGAAGATCGTGACCGGCTGCTGCGGATCGCGCTCGTCATTGATCAGAACGCCGCTGATCTCGCCCCGCTCGTTGCGGCTGCCGATATAGATCGTCAGCTTGTCCGAGATCGTCGTGAAGGTCCCTTCCTGTAAGAGGCTCGACACAAAGCGGTTGCGGATCTCGAACTGCAGGTCCTTGAACTCGCGGTTTGAGGCCGGCAGGAAATAGGCCGAGAGGCTCATCAGCCCGACAAAGCCGATCCCGGCGAGGATCATGACCGGCTTCGCCAGCGCCAGCGGGCTCAGCCCCGAGGCGCGCATGACGACTAGCTCGCTCTCTGAGGTCAGCTTGTTGAAGACGAAGAGGACGGCGATGAACGCCCCGATCGGCAACACGATGTCGATAAAGCGCGGCAGGATCAGCATCGCGAGATAGAGGAACACCTCGGCCGCCAGGCCGCGGTTCACGATCAGGTCGACCAGCCGCAGCGATTGCGCAAGCCACACCGCCGCGCTCAGCGCTGCCGTGACGAACAGCGTCACGCTGAGGCATTGCCGCAGGATGTAGCGGTCGAGGCTGCTCAGACGGAAGCGGTCGAGGGTGGTGAGCTGCGGGAGCGGGGTCATGAGCGCCGGATCATAGGGCCCGCCGCCCGCCCCGGCCACAGCATTGCGCCGCCATTCGCCGCGCATCCGGCGCTCAGGCAGAACTTGTTGCAGAGCGCCCCTGTTCCTGCATCGCAGTTCGTTGAGCGAGCATATGATCTCTCGCCAGGAAGCCCGTTTCTTGCGACAGCGCGCCGAGCGATTGCGCGAGATCGCCGGCACCCATCCTACGCCTCTTTCAAGCCAGCTGCGCCGGATGGCCGATGAGCTGGACAAGCGGGCCGACGAATTGGAGAAGACGGATCGATCCCCCGATTGATCCGCCGGCGGCATTTGCCCAGCCCGTATTGCTGCCTTGTCTTTCGGCGGCATTGACTTGACATCGGGGGCTGTCGTCTATCGCGCCGAGGCAAAAGCGTTTCCGCCAAGGAATCCCGCCAAGGAGCCCCAATGGACATCCGTTTCGCCGAGTTTTCGCTGCCGCAATCGGGCGCCGTCGTGGTCGGCGTCTGGGAAGACCGGGCGCTGACCGGGCCGGCCCGCCGCCTCGACGAGGCGACACAGGGCGCGGTCGCGCGCGCCGTTGCCGCCGCGCCTCGCTTTCACGGCAA